>JANNGY010000404.1:0-4306 GCA_031404095.1 Betaproteobacteria bacterium
AATGGCGGAAAAGCACGGGCTGATGATCCTGATGGCGGGCACCAATGTGATCCGGTTGGCGCCTTCCCTGCTGATTACGGCGGCGGACGTGGAGTTGGGCCTGCAGCGCTTCGATGCGGTGATCGCGGAAATGCTGGCCACCGAGGCGGCCGTGGTGGCCCCTGTGACCCCTGTGGCCGTCAAGTAGGCGGCCTGCTTTCATGATGATTATTCGCCCCATCGCCGGCACCGACCTGCCGTCGCTGATGCAACTCATCCAAGCCGCCGGGGTCGGCCTCACCACCCTGCCGTCAAACGAATCCGCGCTGGCGCATCGCATCGAGGCGTCCATTGCCTCCTTCGCCGGCAATGCCGCGAAAGCCGACGAGGTGTTTCTGTTTGTGCTGGAAGATACCGCCGCCGGTCGTGTCGTCGGCACCTGCGGCCTCGTCACCGCCGTCGGGCTGCGAGAGGCCTGGTATTCGTACCGGGTGGGCGTCGCCGTGCATGCTTCGCAGGAGCTCGACGTCTTTACCCAGACGCAAACGCTGATCCTCACCAACGATCACACCGGCCACAGCGAACTGTGCTCGCTGTTCCTGGCGCCCGACTACCGCCGCGACCGCAACGGCAACCTGCTGTCGAAATCGCGCTTCCTGTTCCTTGCACAGCATCGCGGGCGCTTCTCGAAGAAAATCATTGCCGAATTGCGCGGCCTGTCGGACGAACGCGGCCAGTCGCCATTCTGGGAAAGCCTTGGCCGGCGATTTTTTTCCATGGAATTTTCACAAGCGGATTACCTGACCGGCATCGGCAAGAAATCGTTTGTCGCCGAGCTGATGCCGAAGCATCCCCTGTACACCTCGTTCCTATCTCCGGAAGCGCAGGCAGCCATCGGCCAGACCCATCCGCATACCTTGCCGGCCAGGCGCCTGCTGGAAGGCGAGGGTTTCCGCTACGAAGGCTATGTGGATATTTTCGACGCGGGACCGACGGTCGAGTGCGATGTCGACGACGTAAGCGCCGTCGCGCACAGCCGCAGTTACGTGGCCGTGGTCAACAACTCGACGCCGGCCGGTGATGCGGTGATCTACCTGGCATCGAATACCGGCTTTGGCGACTATCGGGCGACGATGGTGGCGGCGACGCCGGTGGGCGGCAAATTTCCACTCAATGTTGAAACCGCCGCCACATTGAACGTCAGCGCGGGCGATGAAATTCGCGCCGTCGCGCTTGCGGTGAGCGATCGGCATTAGTCTAATGCTTCGTGTAGTCACGTAAGATGAGTTAGCGCAGCGTACACGGCAAATTTGTTCGCGGTAGCCGTAGGGTGCGCACCGCAAAGGTTTGCCGAAACAGCGTGCGCGGTGCGCACCCTACGCGAGATCTGATGAGGCCGAGAGCAAATTCACCTTGGCGCAAAGTAGCCCGCCGACGGGGTCGATAAACATGGTGGGTTATGCTGCGCCAATCCACCTACAATCAATATGAATATGAATCAACACTTGATCGGCGGCCACTGGATTGCCAGCGACGGCCCGCAGTTCTCTTCACAAAACCCGGTCACCCAGGAAATGGTATGGCGGGGCAATGCTGCATCGGCGGCAACAGTCGATGCGGCAGTGAGCGCGGCGCGCACGGCTTTCCCGGCATGGTCGGACATGCCCGCCGAGGCGCGCATCGCATACCTCAAGGAATTCGCCCGCCTGCTCGGCGAGCACAAAGCTTCGCTTGCTCACACCATCGGCCTCGAAACCGGAAAGCCGCTGTGGGAAGCCGCCACCGAAGTCACCACCATGATCGGCAAGATCGACATCTCGATCCGCGCCTGTCAGGAACGCACGGGCAACCGCAGCACCGCACAGGCCGACCACACCGCGGTGTTGCGCCATCGCCCGCATGGTGTGGTGGCGGTATTTGGCCCCTACAATTTTCCCGGCCATTTGCCGAACGGCCACATCGTGCCCGCGTTGCTCGCAGGAAATTGCGTCGTGTTCAAACCGAGTGAGCTGACGCCGGCCAGCGCCGAGGCCACGGCGAAGATTTGGGAACAAGCCGGTCTACCGCCCGGCGTACTCAACCTGCTGCAGGGAGGGCGCGAAACCGGTGTGGCACTGGCGGGACACGCCGGCATCGACGGCCTGTTCTTCACCGGCAGTTCGCAGACCGGCGCGCTTCTGCACCGGCAATTCGCCGCGCAACCGCAAAAGATTCTGGCGCTGGAAATGGGCGGCAACAATCCACTGGTGGTGGGCGCGTATCGAAATCTCGACGCCACCGTGCATCACATCATCCAGTCGGCGTTCCTGTCGGCAGGACAGCGTTGCACCTGCGCGCGGCGATTGATTGTGCCGGCGGGTGCCGAAGGCGACCGATTGATGGCACGACTGGTCGAGGTGTCGGCGCGATTGACGGCGGGACATTTCGATGATGTCGAACCGCCGTTCATGGGCGCGGTGATTTCACTGGCCGCCGCTGGGAAGTTGCTTGAGGCACAGGAACAACTGTTACGACGCGGCGCCAGGGCATTGCTGGCAATGAAATCGATCCGCGCGGGCAGCGCATTGCTCTCGCCCGGAATTCTCGATGTGACGGATGCGCGCGACCTGCCGGACGAAGAGCATTTCGGCCCTTTGCTGCAAGTCACTCGCTACAGCACTTTTGCGGAGGCAATTGCCATCGCCAACCATACCCGCTATGGGCTCGCGGCAGGATTGCTGTCAGAAGATGCGGCGGAATATGAAACCTTCCTGCGGCACATCCACGCCGGCATCGTCAACTGGAATCGCCCTTTGACGGGTGCCTCGAGCGCGGCGCCGTTCGGCGGCATCGGCGCCAGCGGCAATCATCGCGCCAGCGCGTATTACGCGGCGGACTACTGTGCCTGGCCGCAAGCCTCGCTCGAATCCGCCACGTTGGCGCTGCCCGATAAACTCAGCCCGGGGCTGGTGCTTTGATGCGCGCCGTCGAAGCCAATTTCGACGGGCTGGTCGGGCCGACTCACAATTACAGCGGCCTGTCCTTCGGCAACATCGCCTCGGCGAAGAACCAGGGCGTGGTCGCCAATCCGAAACTCGCCGCATTGCAGGGCCTGAAGAAAATGAAGGCGCTGGCCGACATGGGATTCATCCAGGGCGTATTGCCGCCGCAGGAGCGGCCGTGCATGACGACGTTGCGGGCGCTCGGCTATGCGGGCAGCAACGGTGGCGGGACCGACGGGGAAGTGATTCGCGCTGCCATTGCCAGCGATCCGCTGGTGTATTCGAGCGCGCTGTCGGCATCAAGCATGTGGTCGGCCAACGCGGCCACGGTCAGCCCCAGCGCCGATACCGCCGATGGCAGGGTGCACTTCACGCCGGCGAACCTCAACAACAAGTTTCATCGTTCCATCGAGCACACGCAGACGTCGCGAACGCTGCGCGCGATTTTTGCCGATGAAAAACACTTTGCCCACCACCCCGCCCTGCCGGGCTGCCCGCAGTTCGGCGACGAGGGTGCGGCCAATCACACCCGGCTATGCCGCCAATACGGCGAGCGCGGCGTGGAATTCTTTGTCTATGGCGCCAGCGGCTTTGATACCGCCGCGCCGAAGCCACTGAAATTCCCGGCCCGGCAAACGCGGGAAGCCTCGCAAGCGATTGCGCGCCTGCACGGCCTCGATGAAAAGGGCGTGGTGTTCGCGCAGCAGAATCCGCAGGTCATCGATGCCGGCGTGTTTCACAACGATGTGATCGCGGTCGGCAATGGCCACGTGCTGTTTTGCCATGAACTCGCCTTTCGCAAGCAGCCGGAGGTGCTGGCGGAAATTTCCGCCAAGCTCGCCAGCGAATTCGTGGCCATCGAAGTCTCCGCCGACGACGTCAGTGTGGAAGATGCGGTGCAGTCGTACCTGTTCAATAGCCAGTTATTGACCCGCCCCGGCGCGCAAATGAGCGGCGACATGCTGTTGCTGGTGCCCGAGGAATGCCGCAGCAATGCGCGGGTGTGGGCGTACCTGCAGAAACTGCTGGCGCAAAAAACGCCGATTGGCGAAGTGCTGGTGATGGACCTGCGCGAAAGCATGCGAAACGGCGGTGGTCCGGCCTGCCTGCGCCTGCGGGTCGAGCTCAACGAGCAGGAACTGGCGGCGGTGAATCCGGCGACACTGATGAACGAGGCGCTTTACCGGCGCCTGACGGCGTGGGTGGAGAAGCATTACCGCGACCAGTTCGGCGAGGGTGACCTGGGCGATCCCGCCTTACTGACAGAATGCCGCCACGCGCTGGATGAATTGACGCAGATCCTGGCGCTGGGACCGGTGTATCCGTTCCAGCGGCAAAGTTAAAGC
>JANNGY010000405.1:0-6773 GCA_031404095.1 Betaproteobacteria bacterium
AATCGTCTGGCCTTCAAAGCCAATGACGAGTCTGCTCGGTTGCTGCTCGACATCCATATCGCCGAAATCGAATACGGTGAGATGCTTTTTCTCGGGCTCTCGCAGTGCATGTCCGCGCCGAGAACCGAGCTCGAAAAGTTGAAAACATGGAATTCAACGGCATCCACGCAAGAGCAGGAAGTTGCGCAGCTTGAAGAGCAGCGTCGTCAGCTTAGGCAATCAGCAACGAATCACACGACTTCTCTGTGGCTTCAATTGAACCTGTGGCCATTGGTGCTCCTGGCAGCGCTGTCACTGAAATTTTCTAAAGGTGCCGCATCGTACAGAAAGGCTAGGCGAGATGCAGCTTAACAACCCGGCGCAGTCGGACCGCCTCCAGCGCTGGGCGCTTCCGGCGGCCGCTGGCCGGGAACGATAGACCTCACCTACACAGTACTGGTCTAAGGAGCAGCCAAATGAAAGGCCTTTTCTTACTCGCTACTGCAGCGATAGTTTGCGGATGTGCCAACGTTCGGGGTCAGAGTAACCTTTAATTTCGGTAGCCTTTCAGATAACGTTTGGAGTCAAAGTAGCAACTAATTCGTGCTGGAGAGAATGGCTACTCTGACCCAGATTGTTCACTAGAGGAGGTAACTTGAAACAGGTAATAGCCACAACCACCGCCGCAGCCATGTACAACCCTGTGTCTCAGGCGACGCGTGCCGCAAATGGCATGCTGTACACAGCGGGAATGATTGGACGATCGCCGGAAACAGGTCAGATGCTGGAAGGGTTTGACGAGCAAGCACATCAAGCCTTGCGAAACCTCGGTGCACTGCTCAAGGAGGCCGGCGGCGACTATGCCGACGTGATGTTTGTGCAGCTGTATCTGCTCGATATGGAGAAGATCGAGCGATTCAACGAGATCTTCCGGCAGTATTTCGAGACGGAGCCGCCGGCGCGCGCCGTTTGCCAACCACTGAAGCTGTACCCTGGCGCCCAAGTCATGTTTACAGCAGTTGCCTGCGTCGGCGCGGCCTAACCCGGCGTATTTGGACTCCGTTTCAAAGCAAGAGAAAACATTCGGGGCAAACGTAGCCAAATATTCGTACCCGAGTGAATGGCTACACTGACCCGGAAAGTCCTTCACCTTCCCCCTCACCATCACCTACCTCGAGGTCCAATGAAACGAGTCACTGGCATTGGCGGCATCTTCTTCAAAGCGAAAGACGCGCCGGCATTACAGGCCTGGTACAAGCGGCACCTGGAAATCGATGTCCAGGAATGGGGAGGCACGGCATTCACCTGGACCGACGCTGAAGGTAAACCGGTTGGTGGAACGACCATCTGGTCTGTTGGTTCGGCAGAGGGCGACCAGTTTTCTCCGAGCAATGCATCCTTCATGATCAACTACCGCGTGGAAGACCTTCACGGATTGGTCAAGGTCTTGCGCGAAGAAGGTTGCAACGTGCTCGAAAAAGTCGACGAATCTGAGTACGGAAAGTTTGCCTGGGTTATCGATCCGGAAGGAAACAAAGTGGATCTGTGGCAGCCGCCGGCCGGCCAATGAAAACATTCGAGGTCAGGGTCACCAATATTTCGGGCCCGATAGCTGTTATGCGGTCGTGGAAATTTCAGAAGCTTGCATGCAAACAATGGGGTCAAGTCCAGCTATGTAGCATGCGGATGCTACATAGCTGGACCTGACCCCCAATGCTTTCCGCACGGCCCGGCTTCATAGACCACGTGCAAAGTACGACCGGTGCTGACCAGCTTGCGCAGCGACCGATCGAGTGCGGCCAGATCGCCGCCAATACTGCCGACATGCCGCACTTCGCCGTCGCGTTCCGGCTCGGCCACCGCGATATCAATGCTGTCCTTGTGAACATCCAATCCGACAAACAGAGTGCTAGACTTTCTCATGGCTCGTCTCCTTGTTTCGATGGTTGCTTCATGCACCACCTTGTGGCTCGGCGCCGTTTCGGCGGTGCAACCCACGATAGTCCCGGAGACGGGCCGCCTCAAGTTAAGCCATTTTGTCTAGCCATCATGCGCATCGCGGGCGTTTTTGCCATAGTAGTCATTGCAATTGCTGTTGCATTCTTGAGTGAGTGGCAATTGGATGCGCCCGCTTTCGCATCTGGCGAGGTGGCCGTATTTCAAGCAAAGACCCAACGCCATGCAAGACGGCAACTGAGCTCGAAACAACTCGTGGAATTGCAGCTGTGGCTGAGTGAACGAAAGTCTGGCTGGAGTCCCTTTGGAAAGATCCCTCCTGAAACGGTGATCGAATTGATCGACATGGAAGGGCACAAATTTCATATCCGGGTTACCAACAGTACTGTCATGGCAAATGGAAAGTTCAAATCATTTCCCGAAAAGGAAATCTTTGGCTTGAAGAGTGTTTTGGGAATCAGTGACGATAAATAAACATTTGGGGTCAGAGTAGCCATTATTTCGTACTGGAGAGCATGGAAAGATACAAGACTGTTGGAGTCGTTGACAACACCCTGGCATGTTGGTATTGTCTCCAACATGAAGGCCGTCGAGCTTGTTCGCACACGTATTGCCTATTCCCGTGCGGCCTTCGCTGAGCTGGTTCTGTGGCGGGTTGCGGATTCCGTGGAGGGCTCGATTCACCTCTTCAAGTATCGACTGGCGTACGTCGTGAATGACGTTTGTGTTCTGCGCTACGACAACGAGGTTGGCAAAGGCGACCATCGGCACTACGGTGATGTTGAGCGCCGGTACAAATTCACCACGCCAGACAAGCTCATCGCCGATTTTCAGGCAGACATTGCAAGGTGGAACGATGAAAACAGTGATTCTTGAAGTTCGCTCGCCAAAGGACTCAATGGCTGGTTTCGTAAACGCCTGGAAAACAGGCAAAGCCGGGAAAGCGTCGCGTATCGCGTTTGCGTCGCCAGAGTTGCTCTGGCAGGTTCTGACCGCCAAGCGATGGGAATTGCTCAAGACGCTGTGTGGCATCGGGCCGGTGTCCATTCGGGAAGCGGCCCGGCGCGTTGGTCGCGATGTCAAGGCGGTGCATGGCGACATCACGGCATTGCTGAACGCCGGTGTGCTGGACCGCGCGGAAGGTGGCGGCATCATATTTCCGTTTGATTCTGTCAAAGTGGAGTTCATGCTGCAAGCCGCGTGAGTTTACGGCGATGCAGAGGCCGGAACACCTCGTTGCGGCGGTCACCTGTTGGCACCGTTGAACTTGATCTTTGGCCCCGTGGCAGGCAATCAGCGCGCGCCGGGCACATCGAATTTCAAAATGAAAAAGTGACAGAGGAGATGACTTTGAAAATTGCACGCATTCGCCCGGCCGCATGGCTTGCTGCCGGTGTGGTCGCTACCGTATTAGTCGCCGGTAACGCCCACGCCCAGCCGGCACGTTGCCTGACGGCGTCCAAGTTCGGACCGAACGACCAGATCGGCAACCTGAACCATGTGACCACGGCCAAAACGCTTTCCGCCACCAATCTTGTCACGCGCGGCAAGTCGTATCGCCTCGGCATCGAAACGAACAAGGACACACCGGCTTTCCCGCCGCGTACCTTTGCGATCACCATCGTCCAGCCGGGGCAGGCCGGCGGCGCCACGCTCGGGCCAACCAAGACCACGTATAACGACGACATCATTGCCGGCTGGGCCGGCGTCGGCTCACAAATAGACGGTTTCGGTCATGTCGGGGTCGACCACCTCTACTTCAATTGCAACAAGGCCGCCGACTTTGCGATGGCCGATGGCCTGACGAAGCTTGGGATCGAGAACGTGCCCGCCGTCGCCACCCGCGGCGTGTTGCTCGACATGGCTGGCTACTTCAACACCGATATCGTCATGGAAGGCACGCCCTTTAATCGCGCCGAAATTGAAGGCGCCATGAAGCGCCAGGGCATCAAGTCGATCGATAAAGGCGACGTGGTGCTGTTCCATACTGGCTGGCTCAAGCTGCTCGGCAAGGACAACAAACGCTTTGGCTCCGTCGGGCCCGGGCTGGGGGTGGAGGGCGCAAAGTATCTTGCCTCGCTGGAAGTGGCGATGGTCGGTGCGGATAACCCAAGCGTGGAAGTCATTCCGTTCGAGAAGAACTCCGGTGTGTTTGAGGTGCACCAGATCCTGCTTCCGCTAAACGGTATCCATATCCTCGAGAACATGAATACAGAAGAGTTGGTGAAAGACCAGGCCTGGGAATTCCTGTTCACGCTTGGGCCGTCGCGCATCACCGGCGCGGTGCAGGCCATCGTCAATCCGATTGCCATCAAGTAGCGCCACCGGCCGGGCTGACTTTGTGGCTGATTTCTTTTATCCTGAAGCCGCGAAAGCGCCCTGACCAATTACCAGAGGTACGGAGAAGTCATGACCGAGTGGGAACCCATCGCCGAAACCGCTCTCAGGGATCGAATCGCGCAAGGCGAAGCACGCATGAGCTCCGCGCAACGACACCTGTGGGACGCGGTGCGCATCGAACCCGAGAAATGGCAGCTGCATCCGAATGGCGATGCCGGCGAAGGCTTCTGGGTGGTTGCGATCGTTGGCCGGACCGTCATCTGGTACAACGATATTGAAGAAGGATTCAATCGCTCGCGCTACACGACTTACGGCACGATCGATGATTACTGGTGCAATCAGGACGAGCTGGAGGTGACGGTGCAGTACCTGATGAATGCCCTCGAACAAGGCGCTGATATCGTGCGGTTGGCCAGGAAACCGTTCCCCGTAGCTCGATAGCCAAATTTTTTGCGATAGCGCCTCATCGGGCCTTGTTCGATTTCCATTTCATTGAGACAGTAATTATTGTCATTCCCGCGAAAGCGGGAATCCATTTTTTCTCCGCCAAACATGGATTCCCGCTTTCGCGGGAATGACACCGGTTATTATTGTGAAGATCGGAATTTGGAATTACATACTAGGCACTAATCCTGTTTACCCCACACTCCCATAGGAGATGAATTCATGAGTCAGATCACAGAAACGGTTCGCGGCGCCTACGCGGCTTTCGCCAAAGGCGATATCCCTTCGGTGCTGGCGCTGCTGGCGGCGGATGCGCGCTGGACCGAGGCCGAAGGCGGCCCCTACGGTGGCACCTTCATCGGTCCCCAAGGCGTTCTGGAAAACGTGTTCATGAAAATTGGCGGCGAGTGGGATGGCTACACCGCGATTCCCGAGGAATTTATCGCCAACGACCATACCGTGGTCGCGCTCGGCAATTACAGCGGCACCTACAAGGCGACCGGCAAGAGCTTCACCGCGCCATTTGTGCATGTGTGGAAATTCAAGGACGGCAAGGTTTCCTCGTTTCGACAGCACACTGATACCGTGGTGCATTGCCGGCCACTGACCAAATAGCAACGGCCGGGCTAGCGTAGTGCTTCATTCTGTTTGGAACTTATCAGTCCCTTCCCCCTTTTTAGGGGGAAGGTTAGGATGGGGGTGGAGTGTTTCAGTTGGCACATAAGCATGCTTTCGACCCCCATCCCAGCCTTCCCCCTGCCCGGGGGAAGGGGCTGATTGGTGCCCTTGAAAATAAGTCGCATTGATTACGAAGCACTGCACTAGCCGACCTCCAGCATGATCTTGCCAATATGCGTTGAGGATTCCATCAACTGATGGGCTTCGACAATTTGCTCGAGCGCAAACGTCTGGTGAATCACCGGCTTCACTTTCTTCGCCGCCAGCAAGGGCCAGACATTTTCCTGCAGTGAGTCGGCAATTGCCGCTTTCTGCGAATCCGGCCGTGCACGCAGGGTGGAGCCGGTGATGGTCTGGCGTTTCATCATCAGCGGACGGAAATCGACGGTAGCCTGTCCGCCTTCGAGGAAGGCGATGAAGCAATAGCGCCCCTCCAGTGCCAGCAGCCGCAGATTCTTTTCGATATAGCTGCCGCCGACCATGTCGAGGATGACATTCACACCCTTCTTCTGAGTGACGGTGGTGATTTCGGCGGCCCAGTCCTGGGTTTTGTAATTAAAAGTATGGTCGGCGCCGATGCTTTGGCAGAACGCGGCCTTTTCCGCGTTGCCCACGGTGGTGAACACTTCGGCGCCGAATGCCTTGGCGAGCTGGATCGCGGTCAGGCCGATGCCGGACGAGCCGCCGTGCACCAGGAATTTCTCGCCGGCCTTGCGCTTGCAGGTGACCAATACATTGACCCAGCCGGTCAAGAAATTCTCCGGCACGCCGGCCGCCTCGAGCATCGACAGGCCGGTGGGGATCGGCAGGCAATGCGCGGCCGGTGCCGCGCAATACTCGGCATAACCGCCGCCGGGCGTGAGCGCGCAGACCGCGTCGCCGATTTTCCATTGCGTGACGCTGGCGCCGAGGGCGGCGATGGTGCCCGACACCTCTAGTCCCATGATGGGGGACGCCGACGGCGGCGGCGCATAGCTGCCGGCGCGTTGCAGGATATCGGGGCGATTCACGCCGGCGTAGTCGACCTTGATGAGCACATCATCGGCGCCGATCACCGGGAGAGGGCCACTGGTGAGATGCATGACGTCGGCGGCGCCGGGGCCGGTGGTAGCGATGTGGCGCATGGTGGGGGGGAGGGTCATGGTTGGGCTTCCTTGTTCGTTTGATCAATCAAGGCAGCCATTGTGGCGGCCAGGAACAATAGTTGAAGACCCGTCGTCCCAGCGAACGCTGGGACCCAGTCGCTACCATCTCACTTCAGACCCGTCACTGACCATGGCGGGACTGGTCAATTTCGAGCAACCACTGTGTCAGTCCGTGTGACGACTGGGTCCCAGCGTTCGCAGGGACGACGGGCGAATGAAAATTGGCGGGCC
>JANNGY010000406.1:0-2156 GCA_031404095.1 Betaproteobacteria bacterium
GACCAGCTTGCCGATGGCTACGCCATGCGAAGAATTGGCAGGCCGCAACATGCGCAGGTAGCCGCGACTTTCATCGACGATGCCCCAGGTTTCGGTCCCGTAGTTGAATTCCGCATAGCGCGAACGGATAGTCGATTCGGACACCTTGCCGAACATGGTGATGTCGTTCATTTCCTGCCGCGTCAGCTCACGCTTCACGTCGGGCTGCTCAAACAGGTCTCCGGACATGAAAAAGTGGGTCGCCGAAATGCCGAACGTGAGGTGCGCATCCTTGTCGTCGGGGATGGTCGCGGGCGAGCGCATGGCGGTGCCTTCGCACCAGAGCTTGTGCAGCCGTGCCAGCTGTTCGCGTGCTTCGGGGGCCGCCCAGTCGGCCGGCAGGTCCATGCTCGCGGGATCCTCGCCATCCACCAGTTTCTTGATACGGCGGCGCAACGATTTCGACAATTCCTCCAGTTGCAGGAAGCGCACATGGTCAGCCGGCACGACATGTGTATAGAAGCCGCAACCGGTGCTGGCAAGCAGGTCTACCGCGCACTGCAAGCCCTGTGGATTGTGCGGGCTCTCGCGCACTACGTCGACCTTGTGTCCGAATCGTTTCAACACCGCATCGACAAAGTCGATCTGCCGTGGCGTGAGTTCATAGATGTTGGCGGCCTGACCGAGCAGCACGGCGGTGAAAGCCTGCAGCACGGTGGAATAGCCGTCGATGGCGCCGATGGAATCCTTGACGCGCTTGCCGATGAGCCCGCGCGACTCGGCTTCGGTCCACTGCATGTGCAATCTCATCCACAGCGCCGGGTCGAAGCGCCGGTAGATGAAGCCGGCAATGAGCATTTGCAGGCCAATGTAGCGAATGATGCGCTGGATGATCAGCGCGGCATGCGCGACCAGCGGGCTGTCTTCGCTTGCGGCGTCGGACCAGCAACGTCGGTAACCCGACTCCATTTCGGTCAGCAAGGTGCGCGAGATGAGCCAGGCGGCGTTATCGCCGTGGGACAGCGGAACAGTTTTGCCCGCATAACGGGAGCGTTGCTCAGTGAGCAGAAAGGCCACTTTGTCGCGCATCAGCTCCATGCACGTCAATCTTTCCAGCGCCACAAAATCGGGACTGCGATTCAGAATCCGCAAGGCATCGAGAATATTTTGCTGCGCCTGCGGAATGTTGGTCAGGGGAATGGACTTGAGCCACTCCTTGCAGGTCCGCGCATCGGTAAAGAACAGCGAGCCCGGTTTGGAATTGGGCGCGGTTTGGATTGCCATCTACGATTCCTTTTCCACGTTACCCCGTTTTGCCCGCAGGCGGGCCAACAGTACGTCGTTTTGAGACATATGAACATGACATTGTGAGGTCATATTCAGACAGATTCCAGTGCGCGACGAACCGCTTGCTCCCATTTCCCGTTTTCGGTGCCGCGACGGTGTTTGGCCGCTAGTGTATCAAGGCTGGCCGCCGCAAGCTCAATAGCCCATATGGGTCTTGGGTAGGCCGCGTCATCGGCAAACCGGGGGATGATGTGCCAATGCACATGAGGGGTCAGATTGCCGAGGCTGGCGACATTGATTTTCAGCGGCGCGAGGCTTTCCCGCAAGGCGGATTCCACCCGGAAAACCACGGCCATCAGTTGGCGGCGATCTTCTTCGGGCAGATCGGTCAATTCTCTGACATGGGCATTCCAGATGACGCGGCAGAATCCAGGATAGGCATCGCCCTCGGCGCCGGCAACACGAACGACACGCCACTTCTCGCAGCGAAAAATCAGCGCGCCCCCATCGGAATCGCACAGTTCGCAGCCGGTCATGCGCGTCTCGGTCATCAGTACGGCTGACGTGCGAGCGGTTTGGTTTGGGTGGTGCCGGCAAAGGGCCCGGTGGTGAAGGCGTAGGTCATGCTGGCGCTATCTGCGCCGCTGAATGCGAAAGTCAGGTTGCCTGCAGGCGTGATCACCAGCTTGCGGGGATCATAGCTTGCCCCCAGCCATGCCGACCCGGTGGTGCTGTAGAAGGTCCCGCTGTAGCTCGATCCGGTCCATGCGCCACTGGGCAAGACGTACCAGGAGCTTTTCCCATCGGTTCCATAGGTGTACCAGACAGAGAATACGGTGCCGCCCTGCTGCACCAGATTCACTCCCCACCCATCTTGCGATGCGCCGCCC
>JANNGY010000407.1:0-4010 GCA_031404095.1 Betaproteobacteria bacterium
GGTCCACTCACGGATCTTTTGCGCTTCGTCGTCGGTGGCGTCGCGCCCGTTCTGTTCGCGGAATGTTTCCACCTGCTGGTCGATCGCGGCATTGAGGAACATCGCCAGGATCATCGGCGCCGGGCCGTTGATGGTCATCGACACCGAGGTGGCCGGATCGCAGAGATTGAAACCGGAATAGAGCACCTTGAGATCGTCCAACGTCGCGATCGACACGCCGGAATTGCCGACTTTGCCATAGATGTCCGGACGCAGGTCAGGGTCGCAGCCGTAGAGCGTCACCGAATCAAACGCCGTCGACAGGCGTTTGGCGGGCAGGCCCTCGGAGACCTTGCGGAAGCGGCGGTTGGTGCGAAAGGCGTCGCCTTCGCCGGCGAACATGCGGGTCGGGTCCTCGTTCTCGCGCTTGAAGGCAAATACGCCGGCGGTGTAGGGAAAGGAGCCGGGGACGTTTTCACGCATCAGGAACTTGAGCAGTTCGCCTTCGTCGTCAAAGCGCGGCAGCACCACCTTGCGAATCTTGGTGCCCGACAGAGTTTCCTGGGTGAGCTGGGTGCGGATCTCCTTGTCGCGGATCTTCACCACGTACTCGTCGCCGGCGTAGGCTTTCTTCATGTCCGGCCACATCGAAAGGAGCTTTCGCGCATGCGGCGCGAGCTCGGCCTCCTTCATCGCGATCAGCGGGTCGAAGTCGGCAACCGATTTTTCGCAAGCGGCGAACAGCGCCTTCGAGGTCCTCAGCGCCTGCCGTTCGTGGGCAATCCTCGCCTGCTGGTCGATGTGCCGGTGATATCCGCGCACGGCGTCGGCAATATCGGCCAGGTAGCGCACCCGGCCGACCGGCACGATGGCGCGTCCCGCCGTCGATTGCTTGACGGCGACCGGCGCAAGCTTGCCGGCCCTGAGCTTTAGCCCGTGCCTGGCGAGCCCCGGCAGCATCGCCTGGTACAACGCGGTCACGCCATCGTCGTTGAAGCGCGCCGCCATGGTGCCGAACACCGGCATGCTGTCTGGCGCCTCGGCAAAGCGCTCGCGATTGCGCTGGTATTGCTTGCGCACGTCGCGCAGCGCATCTTCCGCGCCCTTGCGGTCAAATTTGTTGATGGCCACCAAGTCGGCGAAATCGAGCATGTCGATTTTTTCCAGTTGCGAGGCGGCGCCGAATTCGGGGGTCATCACATACAGCGAGACATCGACCAGCGGCACGATGGCCGCGTCGCCCTGGCCGATGCCCGAGGTCTCGACGACGATCAGGTCGAATCCCGCGACCCGGCAGGCCGCCAGCACATCGGGCAAGGCTTTTGAAATCTCGCTGCCGCCGCTGTCGCCAAAATTGCGCGTGGCCAGCGAGCGCATGTAGATATTGGCATGCTGGATCGCGTTCATGCGGATGCGATCGCCCAGCAACGCGCCGCCGGTGCGCTTCCTCGACGGGTCGATCGAGATGACGGCAATCTTCTGGTGGTTGTCCTGGTCCAGCCGGAAGCGGCGGATCAGTTCGTCGGTCAACGAAGACTTGCCGGCGCCGCCGGTGCCAGTGATGCCCAGCGCGGGTACCGGTGACGCGATGTTTCGCGCGGCGGCCTTTTCCAGCAGGGCCGCTTTCGCGCTCTCGGGCCAAGTGCCGTTTTCGAGTGCGGTGATGATCTGCGCAAGGGCCCGGCGATCGCCCGCTTCAAGTGCCGCCGTGTCCTTCGGAGCGTGCCGGCTGATATCCACGTCGCAGCGCGACACCATGTCGTTGATCATGCCCTGCAAGCCCATCGCCTGGCCATCCTGCACCGAGTAGATGTGGGTCACGCCGTAGTCGTGCAGCTCGCGGATTTCAGCGGGAACGATGACGCCGCCACCGCCGCCGAATACCTTGATGTGCTCTCCGCCGCGCTCCCTGAGCAGGTCGAGCATGTACTTGAAGAATTCGACATGGCCGCCCTGGTAGGAGGAAATGGCGATGCCCTGCACGTCTTCGTGAAGCGCGGCGGTGACGATTTCGTCGACCGAGCGGTTATGCCCGAGGTGGATCACTTCCACGCCGGTCGCTTGCAGAATGCGCCGCATGATGTTGATGGAAGCGTCATGGCCATCAAACAGCGACGCGGCCGTGACGAAGCGGACCTTGTTCTTGAGTTTGCGGGGCGCCAGTTTGGCGGTAATGCTGAGATCGTTCATGGTGGCAATCTTGCGGTAACGGACGGAACGGGCGGCTTCAAACAATAAAACACTATCACCGAGTTGGCTGTCATCGTCAAATCAGCCGTATCCTGCGGAGCATCGGCCTGCAAGTGAGTATCGGCGGGCATCTTCAGGGCATCTGCCCGGGAAGGCGCGCCGATGCTGGAGTTCAGACGTGCACCCTTGCGGATCTGCTTGCTGGCAGGCGTCATTGCAAACCGAAGGGAGCATGCTGGTTGTCCCGGCGGCGACAATTCCGCAGCATATGAGCATGGTCCTGTTTACTGGCGACAGGGAGGTGGGATGTGCGGTTTCGCAAACCGCGGTCACATCTTGTTGCACGTGGCTTCGCAGGCCCGGGTCAACCGGCCGGTCAGCCATGCCGTTAGCCGCATACGACTCACGTTATCAGGAGCCCGACCATGAAAACCATCTTGACGATTGCGGTACTTTCCACCTTGAGCCTTTCCACCGGCGCCGTCTCGGCCGCCCCGCATCGCGATATCGCGAAAGTGATTTCCGCGACGCCGATTGTCGAGCGCATTTCCGTGCCGCGGCGAGAGTGCTATGCCCAGCAAGTCACCGCCTATGAGGAGCGCCGCGTGGTTCGTCCCGGTCCGGAATACGTTTCCGCCGCGGCGCCTGCATCCGGTGCCGGTGCGCTGTTCGGCGCCATCGTCGGCGGCGTGATCGGCCATCAATTCGGCAACAGCCCGCATGGCACGCGCAATGCCACCGCGGCGGGCGCGGTGATCGGCGGCCTCATCGGCAATGACATCGAGCAAAGCAATTCCGCCCCCGGCTACCGCCGCGCCGCCTATGCGGTCGAACGCATACCGGTGACGCGCGATGTTGAGCGCTGCCGCGTGGTGCAGGACTATCGCGACGAGGTGCGCGGCTACGACGTGCGCTATCGCTATCACGGCCGCGAATACACGACGCGCCTCGCCTACGATCCAGGCCCGACCCTGCCGATCAATGTGGTCGTGCGTCCTGATTATCGGGGGCCGGTGCCGTCGTATGCGGATCGGTACTAAGGTAGCGCATCCAGTTCAATATGCCACTTTCGTTCCTTTCCCGCAGATGTGCTCCTTCCCCCGGGCAGGGGGACCCCCAAAAAGGGGGCGCAGAGGCTGGGATGGGGGTCGAATGCATGCATCTGCGCCAACTGAAGCACTCCACCCCCATCCTAACCTTCCCCCTCACAGGGGGAAGGGACTGAAATGTGAAGTGTAAGTAAGACCACGAATTGCCAGTTGAATTGAAACTATCTGCCGCCAAGCAGGGCGCTACTCCACGAACGCAAACAGCACCGCATCCGCCGGCACCAGGTCGTTCTCCTTGAAAGCCACCCGGTCCACCACCCCGTCGCGCGGACTGACGATCGTGTGCTCCATCTTCATGGCCTCCAGGATAATCAGCGGCTGGCCTTTCTTGATGCTGTCGCCGGCCTTCGCCATGACTTTCACCACCCGTCCCGGCATCATCGCCGTCAGGCGGCCGGCGGCGCCGGTGTCTTCCTGCTCGAAGTGGAAAGGATCAAACAAGGTGAGCGAGGTGCGACCTTGCGGTGTGATCACGGTCAGTTGGTCGCCTGCGCGCAGGACCCGTGTCGCAGATTTCATTTCGCCGAGTTTCACTTTCAAGGTGCCATCGTTACGTTGCAGCCACGAGAAAGCGATGCGAGCATCGGCGTGACGGAAGTAGCGCACACCGATGTCGACATCGACGTGACATTCGACCGGCTCGTCGTCACCGTCGATCTTGAATTCCATCAGCCGGCTGGCGAATCCGTTCATGCGCCAGCCGCTGTTTTGCGCCCAGGGATCAGCGCCGAT
>JANNGY010000408.1:0-10127 GCA_031404095.1 Betaproteobacteria bacterium
CAAATCGAGGACGCGGAAGCCCTGCCGAACCTGGACGCCATCGCCGCGGTGAAGGACATAGATTGCCTGTTTGTCGGCCGCATGGATCTGACCATTTCGCTGGGTGCGTCCAGCCCGCTGGAGGCGCGTGTGGTCGAGGCGGTCGAGCAGATATGCGAGGCCGGACGGCGGCATGGCAAGGCGGTCGGCATGTTTATTCCGCCGAGTGAAGATTGCATGGCCTGGCACGCGAAAGGAGCGTCGCTTTTCCTGTTGGCTTCTGACCAGCAATTTATACTCGATGGTGCCCGGGCATTGGCGGGCAAAATCACGCCAAAAGCTTAGGAACGCGCTGTGCGGAGCCTGCGCTCGTTGTCGATTTAGGTGAACGCCGTCAGGCTTTATCCGCGTGTTCCTGAACGCGATATCACGACACTAACCGTTAATGCCAAGGTACTTCTTGATGTGTTTGGCCAACACATTGTCAATTTCATTGTGCCGAGGAACTGGCTGTTTTTGGCCGGTAGCAGGATTGTGATAGATGTCATGCCGTCCGCCGTGTCTCAGCAGGACGCAGCCTTGCTGATGCAACAGACGAACAAGTTCATCACGCTTCAAACCGCGATTTCCTTGGTCTGATGATCGAGGGGAACATCGTCAAGAATCATGGCGTGATACGCATCCTTGATATTGTCTTCAAGCTCCTCGACGGTCTCGCCTTGCGTCATGATTTCCGGGTGCGCCAGAAGCTTTCCAAGCCAAAATTTCTCGCCCTTCCAATAGATCATTTTTAGATGATGTTCCATGCATTTTCTCCAACTGAGATGAAGTTGTAGATTAGCGCAATATTGGAGTGCAGGCTAGTTTAGAACGCGTGCGCGGTCTCGGATTGTGCCGAGAGTCTGCCCCTTGCCGATTTTTGCTGATTCAGGACGATTGCGTTCTGACTCTGGCGGTCGGCGTAATTCTCGGCTACTTCAGCTAATGAGAATTGCCTAACTACATGACACCGGTGGCAGTTGTTGGCACGCCCTCTCCCCCAGCCCCTCTCCCGCGAGCGGGAGAGGGTGGCCGACAGGCCGGGAGAGGGTGGAGCAGGGGTTTCGCACCGCATGCGGTGCGCCTGCGAAACGGTGGCCCGACGCAGCGGGCCGCGCGCCCTGCAAGGGAGCCACTGTCACACTGTTGTGGAAAGATCAATAGTACATACCGCAAGACCCGATCACGCCTGTGCGCCAAGCACCTGCATCCACAATGCACCATCGTCCACCAGCACCCACTCACGCATTGCGCGCCCCCGAAAAAACTCAACGTGATTAATCCCCATCATCTCGACAGGCTTGCCGGTCGGCACACCATATAAATTGGCTCCCGCATGCAGGGCCTGCGCCCGCCAGCGCAATGCAACACGGTCAGCGCGACCATCACCGCGCTGCAAGACCAGATGCTCCACCTTGAAAGACTGCACTTCCAACGCCGCGAACAGTCGCTCCCAAAACGCGGCTACTTCATCGTGACCGAACAACGTGCGGCCCCCCGGGCCGATGTGGTGAACCGCGTCGTCGTACGCGAGCGCAACCTGCCCGCGTCGATACGCGAAGTCGTGGAGCGCTTCTGCGTAGCCTTGCGCCAATGATTCCTTGCTTACATGCGACACGTAGCCGGTTGGTGCTGCGGCAGCCACCGGCTTGTTCCAGCCGCCGCGTTCGTTCAGCCAGCGCTGCGCGAGTTCACGTGGCGCGATGCCAATGTGATGCGCGATGGCAGCCTGGTCGCGCACCAGCCATTCGTGAATGATGCGGTTGTCCTTGCAGACGCAATCGGCAATGGTTCGCACGTGGATCTTCTTGCCGGTCGGCTTGCCGAACGCACCGTCGCCCGCATGAGTCATGGTCGAAATGATGCGGTGTGAACTCAGGTAGCCGCCCCCTGCATCGCCCGACTGGATGATATCTTCGGCCAATAAACGCCGGTCCGGAAACATGGCCAGCGTCGTCCTGGTTCCATTGACCACGTCCTCAAGCGCGGTGGTCACCGACGACGGCGTTTCCACCACGCAGGGGTCAGAGTAGTAGCGATAAATATCATCGATACGCCGGCCTTCCCAGATGCGATCGGTGATAACCCGGATGTACTGCTCGAGGTCGTGAAACTCGGGGTCGAATCCGGCCATTGTTCCATTTTGCTGATTTTGCATCCCCATGCCCTTTGCCAAGTTGCCCCAATACGAAATGTCGTTCGACCCAAATTTCTCAAAAAAATACTGCGAATGCAAATGACTGACGCAAGAATAACTTGAAATTTGACATATGTCATCTCCTGTGCGAGTATTTCAGCTGGTAACAATCATTTGCATCCGAAGTCATTTTCAAGCGAGATGCGCCTGATACATCGCGCTCCCCGCTCCGCATTCCAGTTATTTGCCGCTCCAAACACCCGAACCCCGTCAGGAATACCGTCTCATGATCCAGCATCTTAAACAAGGCAAGTCAGTTGCGCAGAAAACCCAGATCGACCTGGATGTACGCGCGACCGTCGAGGGAATTCTCGCCGACATCGAGAATCGTGGTGAGGCGGCAGTCCGTGACTACTCGAAGAAATTCGACAAGTGGGATCCGCCGTCACTGCGCCTGAATGCAGCGGATATCGATGACTGCATCAATTCCCTGCCCAAGCAGGCAATCACGGATATCCGCTTTGCCCAGACCCAAATCAAGCGCTTCGCGCAAATCCAGCTGCAGTCGTTTCGCGACGTGGAAGTCGAGACGCTGCCCGGCGTCGTACTCGGGCACAAGAATATTCCGGTCAATTCGGTCGGTTGCTATGTTCCCGGGGGCAAGTATCCCTTGCTGGCTTCGGCGCACATGGGCGTTTTGACGGCAAAAGTGGCGGGTGTAAAACGGGTGATCGCCTGCGCCCCGCCGTATGAAGGCAAGCCGGCGGCCGCTATAGTCGCAGCGATGGCCATGGCCGGTGCCGATGAAATTTACGTGGTCGGGGGTGTGCAAGCCGTTGCGATGATGGCCTTGGGCACGGAAACCGTGAAACCCGTTGACATGCTGGTCGGGCCGGGCAATGCGTTTGTGGCGGAGGCCAAGCGGCAACTCTACGGCCGTGTTGGTATTGACCTGTTCGCCGGGCCGACTGAAACGATGGTCATATGTGATGACAGCGTTGATGCCGAACTGGTCGCCGTGGATCTTCTGGGCCAGGCCGAACACGGCCCGAACTCGCCGGCGGTATGTATTACCACCAGCCGCAAGATTGCCGAGGAGTTGCCCACACAAATTGCCAGCGTGCTAACCCGGCTCTCGACGCGCGATGTGGCGAGCGTCGCGTGGAGCGACTATGGCCAGATCATCCTCTGCGATACGGACGAGGAGATGCTTCAGGAAGCCGAGCGAATTTGCTCTGAGCACGTCCAGGTCATGACCAGGAATCCCGACTGGTTTCTGGAGCGCATGACCAATTACGGCGCGCTTTTTCTCGGCCACCGGACCAACGTGGCTTACGGCGACAAGGTGATTGGTACCAACCACACGCTTCCCACCAACCGGGCAGGCCGCTACACCGGCGGCCTGTGGGTTGGCAAATTCATCAAGACGCACACTTACCAGCGGGTGCTGACCGATGAGGCGTCGGTGCTCATCGGTGAATACTGCTCGCGCCTGTGCGAGCTGGAGCACTTCGCCGGCCACAAAGAGCAGGCGGACATTCGCGTGCGCCGCATGTCGTGATGACGGCGTCGACCCCCACACTTGCCGGCCGCGTCGCACTTGTCACAGGCGGTGCGGGGGGAATCGGTTCCGCCATTTGTCGCGCGCTGGGAAACGAGGGCGCGAATATCGTCGTCGGTTACAACCGATCCGCGGAATCCGCCCACGCGCTGGCGGCCGACCTGCCGGCCGTGGCCGGCGGCCACATTGCGTTGCCTGCGCGCGTGACGGATAGCGCGGCACTCACACGCTTGGCGAGTGAAATCGAGCAGCGATTTGGCAGGCTGGACATACTGGTTAATTGTGCCGGCACGACGCGGTTTATCCCGCATGCCGACCTCGACGCGCTTGACGATGGGTTGATCGACGAAATACTCGCGACAAATGTGCGCGGGCCGATCGCTGCGGTGCGAGCGCTGCGGCACCTGCTCTCGCGCAATGCAAACAAGGAAAATAGTACCGGCCTTATCGTCAATATCTCATCGATTGCGGCAGCGACGGCGATGGGCAGCAATATTGCCTACTGTGCCTCCAAAGCGGCATTGGATAACCTGACCAAGTCTCTGGCGCGCGCGTTGGCTCCGGATATCCGCGTGGTGTCAGTGTCGCCTGGCCTTGTCGACACGGAATTTGTCAAGAAACTGGATCCGGCCTGGCAAAGCGACCAGGCTGCCCGCACGCCACTCGGTCGCCTGGCAGCGCCGGCTGAGGTCGCGTCGGCTGTTGTTGCAGCGGTAACGCATTTCACTTTTTCAACCGGCACCGTGTTCGCGGTCGACGGCGGACGGCCCCTGGCCTGAGCAAGCACGAAGGAGTTCAGATGTCATTGTCACCTCAATTGCGCGCACGACTCGTTCGTTACACTGAACTGCAGCCTTGCACCAATGCGTTCATCGATGCCCGCAGTCCAGGCAGCGACCAGAAAGAAAACTTCACCATCATCGGTCCCGGTGTGGCCGAGAACCCCCATCAATACGTGCATATCCGCGAGCCGCACGGTTTCAATATCGGCGGAGCACGTCAGCCACCGGGTTGCACCAACTCGCTGCATAGCCACAATACGGCGGAAGTCTTCATGATTCATTCTGGTACCTGGCGTTTCTTCTGGGGCGAGCACGGCGATGCGGGCGAAGTCGTGCTTCAGCCCGGGGACACCATTTCCATTCCCATCCACACGTTTCGAGGGTTTGAAAACATCGGTACAGATTCGGGCTTCATGTTCGCGGTGCTTGGGGGTGACGATCCGGGGCATGTGCATTGGGCGCCACACGTGATCGAAAAGGCACGCGATTTTGGCCTGGTACTGCTGAACAACGGCACGCTGGTCGATACGACGCTCGGCGAGAAAGTTACCGACGGCCAAATGGCTGTGCGGCCATCGACCCGCGAAGAGGTTGCCTACATTCGTACCCCAAAAGCCGATGAGATGCTGCGCAATGTGGCGCCGCACGCGTCACTTCGGGCGAATCCCGCCTCGCCGCTGGCGACAACCGGCGTACGCGAAGCTGCGGTGATCGGCTTTAACGGCAGCACAGATGGTTTTGCAGCCTCCCCCATCGCCACGCGGCATGACTTCACGGTCCGAAACCTGGCGTTTGACGCGGGGGCAATAACCAAAATGCATTCTCGTGATTGTGTCGAGGTGTTGCTGGTCCAGCGAGGCAAAGTCAATTGGCGCAACGATGCCGGTGACAGCACGGAACTCGATGCCGGCGACACCTTTACGGTACCGCCCGGGATGGCAAGGCAGATCGAGGCAATTTCGGATTCAGAAATTTTCGTCGTCCGCGGCGGCAACGATCCCGGGCCGGTGCGAGTTTTGCAAGATCATCCGGCATAGCCCGCCAGTGGTGTTGCCGACACTGCTGTTCCTGCCGGGAACACTTTGCGATGCGCGTGTCTGGGACGGCCCGTTTCACGCGCTATGCAGAGACTGGCCTTGCGCGGTCGTCGACTATCGTTTCGATACCAGCATATCCACCATGGCGGCAACCGCATTGGCAACCGTAGAAGGCAAGATTATTCCTGTCGGACTCTCCATGGGCGGTATTGTTGCGCTGGAAATATGGCGCCAGGCGGCTGGCCGTGTCGCCGCGCTGGCATTGTTCGATACCGATCCGGGCGCCGATAACGTGGAACGAGGCAATCGGCGCGACAGCCAAGTCCGCATGGCACAGCGCGGGGAAATTCGCCTGATGGTGGAAACACAATTGCTGCCGGCATATTTTGCGCCGGCGCGCAGCGCGAACATCGTGCTGCACGATGCGGTAATCGCAATGGCAATCGACCAGGGTGCCGCCGCGTTTGACGCGCAAGCACAGGCGCTGGCTACCCGGCCCGATGCCTGGCCGCTCCTCGGGGGAATCAATGTACCTACGCTGGTCGCATGCGGTGCGGACGATCGCATTTGCCTTCCCGACACTCACTGGCGAATGGCGGCGCTGCTGCGCGAATCGGTGTTCAGCATTATTCCTGGCGCCGGGCACCTTGCGCCGCTGGAACAACCCGAGGTCACAACACGGGTACTGCGGAACTGGCTGGAAGGCCTGGCGATGTCTACATCCGCTTCAAGAGCGGAGAAATTGGCTAGACTGCACCCGCTTTCTTGAGGATGTTCGCGACAGTCTGTGCGATTTGTGCGTAGCCTTTCGCGTTGGGATGGATCAGGTCGGATTTAAGCGCGTTGTCGCGCAGAGTGATTTTTATCGCGTCATCATTGAACGGGATCGCAAATTCCTTCGCGATCTCGGCGTAGAAGTCCGGCGGCGACAGGGACAGGCCGGGCTTGGGCGTCGCGATGAGTACCACGCCGATTCCCTTTTGCTGCGCCAGCCTGATCATCGCGCGCACGTTTTCCGCGGCCGCGGCTTCGCCCAGTTTGCGCAGGAAATAGTTGCCGCCGTGTCAGAGGATTAGCAGCTTCGGCTGGACTTCATCGAGCACCTCGGGCAGGCGCTGCAAACCGTCGCTGCTGATTTCACCCGGCACGCCGGCATTGACCACCTTGCGGCCGATGAGCGATTGCAGTTGCGCCGGATAGGATTCGGCGGGTGACGCACCGGTGCCGAAGGTCAGGCTGTCGCCGAAGGCCAGCACCACATCGTTGGCGCCGAGCCGCGCAACTTGTGGGTCCTTGCCGCAGCCGGCCAGCAGCAAGATGACCAGCAGGATTGCGCCATGAGGGATGCGAATCTTCATGGCGCAAGCTTAGCGCAGAAAATGGCCGGAATGGCGCCGGCAAACTCAGGATCTGGCGGACTCTGCAGGACAAAATGCCGCCAGGAGCCGCGCTGGTGCTTGAGTTGGTTGCCGGCGCCATGCGAATTCCATGCTGGCGCAGACTTTGTGGCAAGCTAGCCGCAGTTCAATTTGGGAACACCATGTACATCAGCCTGTTCGACATGTTCAAGATCGGCATCGGTCCCTCCAGCTCGCACACGGTCGGGCCGATGCGCGCGGCCCGGCGCTTCCTGTTCGAGTTGCCGGAAGCTGACTTCGCGCGTATTCATCGCGTCGAGGTTGAGCTCTACGGATCACTCGCACACACCGGCCACGGCCACGGCACCGACATGGCGATCATGCTGGGGCTGGAGGGAGAGCTGCCGGACTTCATCGATACCGCCTCGGTGGCGACGCGCGTGCATGACATCCGCGCCGCGCGCGAGATTTCGCTGCTGGGAAAATTGCGCGTGCACTTCGATCCTGACCGCGAGCTGATTTTCAACCGCGTCGACCTGCTGCCGGTACATTCCAACGGCATGCGATTCGCTGCTTTCGACGCATCGGGGAAGGTCATCGCCGAGCGGGAAATGTATTCCATCGGCGGCGGTTTTGTGGTCGATACCGATGAAGCTTTCGTCGGCAGTCCGCGCGGCGTGGAACAGCGGGTGCCGCATCACTTCGAAACCATGGACGAATTGCTGGAACTGGCGAAACTGGCCAAACGGCCGCTGCATGAATTGCTGCTGGAAAACGAAACCGCCCTGCACGGCGAGGCCGGCACCCGCGAGTTCATTGCGCGCATGAAATCGGTGATGTTCGATTGCATCGATCGCGGCATGAACACCGACGGCATGCTGCCCGGCGGGCTCAAGGTGAACCGGCGCGCCAAGGCGATTGCGGGCCGCCTGAACAAGACCGATGCCCATGTCAGCGAAGGCGCGATGAACTGGGTCAGCGTCTACGCGATCGCGGTCAATGAAGAAAACGCGGCCGGCGGCCGTGTGGTGACGGCCCCCACCAACGGTGCGGCGGGGGTGGTGCCGGCAGTGCTGCGTTACTACCAGGAGTTTCGCGATGCCGACGACGCCGGTATCGAACGTTTCGTGCTAGCCGCCGCCGCGGTCGGCGCCCTGTGCAAACGCAATGCCTCGATCTCGGGTGCGGAAGTGGGCTGCCAGGGGGAAGTCGGCTCTGCGGCGGCAATGGCGGCGGCGGGCCTTGCGGCCGCGCTCGGCGCCAGCAATGAGCAGATCGAGAATGCCGCCGAGATCGCCCTCGAGCATCATCTCGGCATGACCTGCGATCCGATCGGCGGCCTGGTGCAGATTCCCTGCATCGAACGCAACGCCATGGGGGCCGTGAAAGCGATCAATGCCTGTTCGCTGGCGATGCTGGGCGACGGCTCGCACATGGTCAGCCTCGACCAGGCGATCGAGACCATGCGCCGCACCGGAGCGGACATGCAGAGCAAGTACAAGGAAACATCGCTGGGGGGGTTGGCGATCACGGTGTCGGTGAGGTTGGTGGAGTGTTGAGGCATCCTGCAATTTTTGAAGCACCGAAAATCCCCCTCGATCCTTTGCAGGGCGCGCCAGCCACTGCATTGGCTGACCGTTCGGCGGGCGCGAAGCATGCTTCGCGAATTCCCTGCCTCACCCCTTTTTCAAAGGGGGAAGTAAGGCACTCCTCCCTTTTGTAAAGGGAGGCCGGGAGGGATTTTCGGTGATCAATTTCCGGCAGCGCCAATCGATCCCGCTTTTGCGCGACAATGCACCATTCGCCACCCCATGAAATCGCTCTCACGCCGTTAACGAAGAGCGAAACCATTGCCACTCGGATTCAGAGGAAATCAAAATGACCTACGCTGCGCTCACCGGATGGGGCAAATGCCTTCCGCCCGCCATCCTCACCAACGCCGACCTTTCGACTTTCCTGCCGACCGACGACAACTGGATTGTCAGCCGCACCGGCATGAAAGAGCGGCGCATCTCACATGTCTCGGGCCTGGAGATGTCCTACGTGGCGGCGGTGCGCGCACTGGCCTGTGCCGGGTTGAAGGCCGAGGACCTCGACTTCATCATCTACGGCAGTTGCAGCTTTGATGAACACGTGCCGAATTCCGCCTCGGGCCTGCAGGCCAAGCTGGGCGCTCACAAGGCGGCGGCGATGGACGTGAATACCGCCTGCACCAGTTTTCTGTATGGCATGTCCACCGCCACCGCGTTCATCAAGTCGGGCGCGGCGAAAAAAATACTGGTGATTGGCGTCGAGCACATTTCCAAGTTCATGGATTGGCAGAACCGCAACGTGTCGGTCCTGTTCGGCGATGGCGCCGCGGCGTGCGTATTCGAAGCGACCGACAAGGAAGAAGGTGTCATCGCGGAAAAACTGCAATGCTTTGCCGATTCCCGCCAGTCCCTTCGAGTTCGCGGCATGGGCGCAATCTACGCCAACATGGGTGCACAAATCGGTGATACCCGCTGGGATTTCGACGGCCAGGAAATTTTCAAGAAGGCGGTGACCGGCATGGGCGAGGGCAGCGCCGACGTCCTGGCGAAGGCGGGGGTGACCATGGACGACGTCGAAGTGATCGTGCCGCATCAGGCCAACCTGCGCATTCTCGAAGCCGTCGCCAAACGCGTAGGCGCATCGATGGACAAGGTGTTTCTCACCATCCACAAGTACGGCAACATGAGCGCCGCCACGGCGCCGGTGGCATTGGTGGAGGCGCTTGAAGAAGGGCGCGTCAAGCCCGGATCGCTGGTACTGATCCCGGCCTTTGGCGGCGGCCTGACGATGTCCGCGCACCTGATCCGCTGGGGTTCGCGGGTGACGCCGCTCGAAACGACCGATATTGACCTGCCGCCCTGCGATAAGACCGCCCTGCAAATGGTGCAGGAACTGATGGCGCACAAGATGCCGCATGCGCGTTCCGAGGAGGCTTTGATGAGCCCGAGGTTTATCGAGGCGATCTAGCCTGCATATTTCATGGGTCGGCCCCTTTCCATCACCATTTTCACTCTTGGCAAGGGTCAACTTTGTGAAATCCAATTTGTACTTCGTACGATGCCGGGCCTTCGCGCTCGATAGATTTGGCCGGACACACGGCAAGCCCTGCGGCTTGCCATGTGCCTGCCAAATCCGAGTGTCCTACCGGGCGCGAGGAGTCCAGCCGCTGGCCGGCGCCGGGTTTGCCAAATGAGCGTTCTC
>JANNGY010000409.1:0-9699 GCA_031404095.1 Betaproteobacteria bacterium
CAATCCCGATCCTCCCGTATCGCCGCCTTCACCCCATCATGTTCCGCCTGATCCAGAAAATCGGTTTCTCGACTCCGATACTTAAGCGTCGCCAGCGACAGGATCGATGCGCGCAGGCCTTCGCGAATCCAGCGATGGTCGCGTTCCTCGCCGCGTGCATACTTTGAAATTGCCGCGTCGTTGGGTTCAAGAAAACTCGCCTTGACGCCGCCTTGCAGTAGCAACGTGATGAGCCGCTCCTGCCAACCTGCGGGCAAGGTGGGCAGATTTGGCGAGACGGCGTCGAAATAGTAGCCGTGCTCGCGCTCGAACGCGGAACCCTGGCCCCAGGCTTTGGTTAGCGCTCCCGCGCCGCCGGGATCAAGCCGCGGATAGGCGTCGAGATCGTTCGACAGGATCATGCCTTCCGGGATGTCGTGTCCCATCATCATGCCCAGAATCGAGATGCTGCCCATGACGACAAAATCGTCAATGCCGCTTTCGGCCTTGATGCCCCCGAGCAGGCGCTCGACCTGGGCCAGGTTCATGTTGTTGCCGCGACACGATCGGCGCGACCCGTTCGATCCGAAAAGAGCGCATGAGAAAAAGGCGTGTTCTGCAGCAAGGCATTGGACCAGCGTTCATCCATTGCCCCCAATGCCCTGCCGACTTCCCTGACGGATCCCGCCAGAAGCTTTTGCCAGGACTCTATGTAGAACGGGCTGCAGGACTTGTTTGCCCGCCACAGGTTGACGGTCTTGCGCGCATCATCGACGATAGGCTTTCCCGCTGCCGCATCGCCAAGCATCAGTACGGCCAGGCGAAGGTGCGCTTCTCTTGTGGATTGGATTTTGACGCCCTGCTCCAGGCGCGCGATCCGCCTCATGGTTTGCGCGCTTTCCCGATCGGTGAGGGACACCTCCACACCCAGCACATTGGCGATCGCGATGATCTTTGAAAGGCTGGCGCCCTTTCCGGATTCGACGTGCACCAGCGTCGAACGGCCGATATTTGCGGCGGAGGCGACGTCCTCCTGGGAACGTTTGGCGAACTCGCGTGCTACACGCAGGTTCGTGCCCAAACGCTGCATAGCCGGATGCAATTTGTTTTGTTTTTCACTCATGTGTTAATTTTGACACAATGCTCACGATTCGGCAAGCCGCGACTGTGGCCGGCAAAACACGGAGTACTAACCTCGAAATGGTCGAATTCATGCCCCGGCACAGCCTTCAAGTTTGATCGCGGACATGGCGAACATTTGCCATTCATTGCCCCGTGACTTTCGCGCGATAATTACAGTCTTTCCCGTTTCCGCGCTTGCTCCATTGGAGAATCCATGATTTTCGACACCCACATCAGCGAGGACACCGACGCCCTGCGAGATTCGGTCAAGCGCATGTGCGACGACGAACTGGCGCCGCGCGCCGCTGCCATCGACCAGCAAAATGAATTTCCCATGGACATGTGGAAAAAGCTTGGCGACCTTGGACTGCTGGGCATTTCCATTGCCGAGGAATACGGCGGCACGGGGCTCGGTTATCTCGCCCATACCGTCGCGATGGAAGAGGTTTCCCGCGCCTCGGCTTCCGTGGGGCTGGCGTACGGCGCGCATTCCAACCTGTGCGTGAACAATCTCTATCTCAACGGCAGCGAAGCGCAGCGTAAAAAGTATTTGCCGAAGCTTTCCTCCGGCGAATTCGTCGGCGCACTGGCGATGTCGGAGCCCGGCGCCGGTTCGGACGTGGTGGGCTCGATGGCCTGCCGCGCGGATAAGAAAGGCGACCGCTACATCGCCAACGGCAACAAGATGTGGATCACCAACGGGCCGCATGCCGACGTGCTGATTGTGTATATGCGAACCGCGCCGAAGGATCACGGCTCGCGCGCGATGACCGCTTTCATCGTCGAAAAAGGCATGAAGGGTTTTCGCACCGCGCAAAAACTCGACAAGCTGGGCATGCGTGGCTCGGATACCTGCGAACTGGTGTTCGAGGATTGCGAGATTCCCGAGGAAAACATCCTCGGCGAATTGAACGCCGGTTCACGCGTGCTGATGCGCGGGCTCGATACCGAACGCACGGTGCTTTCCGGCGGCCCGATCGGCATCATGCAGGCGGCCATGGACGTGGTGCTGCCCTACGTGCACGAACGCAAGCAGTTTGGCCAGCCGATCGGCACCTTCGGGCTGATGCAGGGCAAAGTCGCCGACATGTACGTGGCGCTGCAGAGTTCGCGCGCCTTCAGTTATCGCGTCGCCACCATGCTCGACCAGGGCCGTGGCCGCGCCGCCCGCAAGGACGCAGCGGCCTGCATCCTCTATGCGTCTGAATGCGCGGTGAAAGTCACGCTGGAGGCGATCCAGACGCTGGGCGGCAATGGTTACATCAATGAATACCCCAGCGGCCGCCTGCTGCGCGATGCCAAGCTCTATGACATCGGCGCGGGTACCAATGAGATACGCCGCATGCTGATCGGCCGTGAACTGTTTGGCGAAAGTTCGTAACTCAATATGCGCATATACTATGCGCATTACCCATGCTGAGCCCGCCCATCATGCCTAAAGCCCCACTCCGCAAACCTCCCGTTTCGCCGGCAAGTTCAAGCGCCATGCTACCGACCATGGTGGCGCGACAGGCGCTCGCGGCATACGATGTTTCCGCCCCCAAACGCGCCACCAACGTTTCTGTCAATGCCGACTTGCTCGCACAGGCGCGCCAATGCGGCGTCAATCTTTCGCAGGCGCTGGAAGAAGCGCTCAAGGTCCGGCTGGCCGAGGAACGGCGGCGCAAATGGCTCGAGGATAACCGCGAGGCCATCGAGGAATACAACAAGCATTTCGAAAAGTATGGCCTGTGGAGCGATGGGCTCCGCATGTTTTAAAGGCTGAACGTGGCGCAATTCGATTTACACAAGAATCCCAACCCGGCGGCACGAAAACATGCCCCGTACCTCGTGAATCTGCAAAGCGATCACCTCGATCACATTGCGACGCGTCTGTGCGCACCTGTCAAGTCAGCCAAAATCTCGTCCAAGCCCATTGCCGGCCTCATGCCTGAAATCGAAATCAACGGCGAACGATTCTTGGTTTTTATGCAGGAAATCGCCGCGGTACCGGCATCGGTGTTAGGCCAACGTGCAGCATCGGCCGCTCGCTATCGCTTTCAACTCATTGCCGCCATCGATTTGCTCGTAAGCGGCATCTAACTCGCCAAGGAGAACACCGTGTCAGATTCAGTCGTCAACGATTCAGTCGTTATCGTCGCTGCCAAGCGCACGCCCATCGGTTCAATGAATGGCCAATTGGTTGGCCTCACCTCGCCGCAATTGGCCTCGGTCGCCATAAAAGCAGCGTTCGCGCAATCCGGCCTGAAAGCCGAAGACATCACCGAAGCCATCATCGGTTGCGTGTTGCCGGCGGCCCTCGGCCAGGCGCCTGCCCGGCAGGCCGTACTGGGGGCGGACTTGCTGAAATCCACCGCCTGCTCGACCGTCAACAAGGTCTGCGGCTCAGGCATGAAAACCGTGATGATGGCTTCCGACGCCATCATCGCCGGGTCCGCGACGGTGATCGTCGCCGGCGGCATGGAAAGCATGTCCAACGCGCCGCACATGCTGCCGAAGGCGCGCCAAGGGTATCGCTATGGCCACTTCAAGGCGCTCGATCACATGGCCTTTGACGGCCTGGAAAACGCCTACGACGGCAAGTCGATGGGCATCTTTGCCGACGCCACCGCCGCCAAGTATGGCTTCACGCGCGCGGACCAGGATGCCTTCGCCACCGAGAGCGTGAAACGCGCCCAGGCGGCGGTCGCCAGCGGTGCGTTCAAGGCCGAGATCGCCGGCGTCACCGTCAAGGGCAAGGCCGGCGCCGTGGTGCTCGACACCGATGAGCCGCCGGGACAATGCAAGCCGGACAAGATTCCTTCACTGCGGCCCGCCTTCAACAAGGACGGCACCGTTACCGCCGCGAGTTCATCCTCCATCTCGGACGGCGCCGCGATCCTGATCCTGATGAAGGAGTCCGACGCCAAGGCCAGGGGCATCACGCCGATCGCGCGCATTGCCGGCCACGCCTCAAATGCACATGAACCCGAGTGGTTCACCACCGCGCCGGTCGGCGCCATCGACAAGTTGCACAAGAAACTGGGCTGGGGGCCGGACAATGTCGACCTCTACGAAATCAACGAAGCCTTCGCCGTGGTGACGATGGCGGCCATGAAAGACTTGAGCCTGCCGCATGCGAAGGTGAATGTGAACGGCGGCGCCTGCGCCCTCGGCCATCCGATCGGTGCATCCGGTGCGCGGCTGATCGTCACGCTGCTGCATGCATTGAAAGCGCGCGGCGGCAAGCGCGGCATTGCCTCGCTGTGCATTGGTGGCGGGGAAGCCACGGCCCTGGCGGTTGAGATGCTTTGATGTGATGTCTGCATTGCGATACCTCGCGGTCGCCCTTGTCGCCGCCGGCCTCGCCGGCTGTGGCAAGGGCAGCAAGGATCCGCCGAAAACTGCCGAGCAGCAGCGCGCCGAACGCGAAGCCATCGAGCAGAAACGCGAAGAACGCGCGATGCAGGATCCCGAGAAGGTCTTTGGCCGCGCATTAAAGACCCAGGAGAGGGCCGCGAAAAAAGCGGAAGCCCACCGGCAGAAAGTCGTTGAAGACGCTGAAAAACGTGATGCGGAGAGCGCCAAGAGTGAAGACAAGGCCAAATGATGCTTTGCTGGTCGATCTGTCCGGTATCGCAAAAGTGTTGGGGCGTATGAATGCAACACCTCTGATTAACCAGTGATCAAAAGTTCAATTTGCAGATGGGAACTTCAAATAACCCTGTCATTCCCGCGCAAGCGGGAATCCATGTTTTCGTAAGATACTGATGTGCGTAGAGATTTGGATCCCCGCTTTCGCGGGGATGACAAATTTTTTGGGTTTCGAGAACTTCCCAAACAGAGACTCAAGCACCGGCGCGGCTCCCCAGCCGAAAAAGCCTGCGAAGCCGCACCCATGCTTGAGTTTTGCGTCACAATCAATATCCACCGATGCTCACAAAGCCGGTAACAGACCCGCTCCACAAACAGAACATTTTCCCGAGGTGAAATGAAAACCGTCCTGATCATTGGTGCTTCGCGTGGCCTGGGCCTTGAATTCGTCCGCCAGTATCGCGCCGACGGCTGGCTCACGCTCGGCACCTGCCGCTCGCCGGAGCAGGATGCATTGCTCGCGAGCGCCGGCGCCACCGCCCTGCGGCTGGACGTCAACGACGAGAACGGTTACGGCAACCTTGCGAAAGCATTGAACGGCGCCAGTATCGATGTTTGCATCTACAACGCCGGCGTACTCGGGCCGAAAAACAGCGGCGCCATCGCCTGCCCGGAGGCCGAGTTCGATGCCGTATTCCATACCAACGTGCTCGGCGCGATGCGCGCGATCCCGATGGTGGCCCCGAGTCTCGTCAAGTCGTCCGGCACATTCGTGTTTATCTCAAGCCTCATGGGTTCGATCGGCTCGCAGGCCAGCACCTCGCGCGTCACCTATCGCGCAAGCAAGGCTGCGCTCAACATGGTCATGCATACTGCGGCGATCGAATGGGGGCCGAAGGGCGTCAAATGCATCAGCATGCATCCCGGCTGGGTGAAGACCGACATGGGTGGCAGTGACGCGGATATCGAACCGGCGTTGAGCATCGCCGGGATGCGCAAAGTCATTGCCGGCGTGAATGCCGATGCCAACGGGAATTTCTTCGATTACACCGGAAAGGAACTCTCATGGTGATAGTGCGACTGCTGCTTGTGCTGGTCCTTGCAATGACAATTGCCGGTTGCGGGAAAAAAGCCGAGCCACCGGTCAAGTCCGCCGAGCAGCAAAAAGCGGAAAAAGACGCCGCCACCAAAACCGTACGCGACAATCCGGTGTATGGCGACCAGTTCAAGGCGCTCGACAAGGCCAAGGCCACCGCCGCCGAGGCTGAGGCGGCCTCGAAGAAGACCGAGGATGCACTGAAGAGCCTGGATGAAAAGAAGTAATTGGAACCCGAACAGGTGAAGTGATCCTCATGAAAGCAACCAGCGATTTCCTGACCGACGAACAGCGCATGATCCGCGACATGGCGCGCGATTTCGCCCGCGAGCAGCTGGCGCCGAATGCCGCGCAATGGGAAAGGGATAAATGGATTCCCGACAGCGTGGTCGCACACATGGGCGAGCTGGGCCTGCTTGGCATGGTGGTACCCGAACAATGGGGCGGCACTTTCAGCGACTACACCTCGATCGCGCTGGCGATCGAGGAGATCGCCGCCGGCGATGCCTCGACCTCGACCATGATGAGCGTGCATAACTCGGTGGGCTGCGGCCCCATCCTCGCCTGGGGATCCGAGGCGCAAAAGCAAATGTACCTGCCCGACCTCGCCGCCGGCCGGAAGATCGGCTGCTTCTGCCTCACCGAGCCACAGGCCGGCTCGGAGGCGAACAATCTGCGGACCACCGCGAAATTGATAGACGGGCGTTGGGTATTGAATGGCGCCAAGCAGTTCATCACCAGCGCCAAGCGCGCCCACGTCGCCATCGTCTTCGCCGTCACCGATCCGGACCTCGGCAAGAAAGGGCTGTCGGCATTCATCGTGCCCACCGACACACCCGGCTTCAACGTGCAACCGCCGGAACAAAAACTCGGCATTCGTGCGGTCGATACCTGCGCAATATTGCTGGACAACTGCGCCGTGTCTGCGGACAGTCTCCTCGGGCCGCGCGGCAAGGGATTGGCGATTGCGCTCTCCAATCTCGAAGCCGGCCGCATCGGCATCGCCGCGCAGGCCGTGGGTATCGCCCGCGCTGCGCTTGAGGCCGCCGTCGCCTATTCCAATGAGCGCATCCAGTTCGGCAAGAAAATCAATGAGCACCAGTCGATTGCCAATATGCTGGCCGACATGCACACCCGCATCAATGCGGCACGCCTCCTCATTCACCACGCGGCGCGCATGCGCACCGAAGGCCTGCCGTGCCTGAGCGAAGCCTCGCAGGCCAAGCTGTTCGCCTCCGAACTGGCCGAATGGGTATGCTCGAAGGCCATCCAGATTCATGGCGGCTATGGCTACCTGGAAGACTATCCGGTTGAACGCTATTATCGCGATGCGCGGGTGACGCAGATTTATGAAGGCACCAGCGAGATTCAGCGGATGGTGATAGCGCGAAATCTCACTTCCTAACTGCAATTCAACAAGTATTGAAAATCCGGAAGGCAGGAAAAAAACAAGTGATATATCGGCCAGACGCGGCAGCGCTTCATTGCTTTGAAAACTTGTTGTTAGCGATTGCCACGGTCTCTACGATATGCACTTTGGCCAATGCAAGTACATTGTCAATGCCTGTTGAGGTACCACCCGATTATGCCGCGGACAATTTACTTACTCGGTGGCAAAAACCGGTCTATTCAATCGCATTGCAACAACAAAAAATCACGGGCGAGGTAACAATTGAGTTTGATGTCGACCGCTACGGGGGCCTCAGCAATGTTCAGGTCGTAGATTCAAGTCCGCCCGGCGCTTTCGATAACGCTGTTTTAAAGACGCTCAATTGGTGGACAGTTGTGCCTTATCGTGCGACAAGTTGCTCTGCGAAGTTTCCACGGACAAGAATCACAGTTCGTTTCGACTTAGACAAAGGATATCCGCGGGTCGTCGCCTCCCGACCAATGCCGTTAGCCGATCCTGGCGCCGCGGACGATACCCCCGGTTCTGATTTACCAAATGCAGAAGATACTGGCGCCGACAGGAAAAGAGCACCCCAATTAAGATGGAAATACAATCCTCGGCCAGCCTATCCGATGCGAGACAATAAATTGCATCCAATACCTGGGGATGTCGTTGCTAGAATTACTGTTCTGCCAGACGGAAGTGTCGGCGGCGTCGACCTGATTTTGTCGGCTCCGCACCCAGCATTTGGTGAGGAAATCACGAACACATTAAAGACGTGGGTAGCGGAAACGAAACTTGGTGAGCCGCTTACGCACAAAGTTAAAGTCTGCCAGCCTTTCAGGTTCAGGCGCGCAGACTGACTCCGCCAACTCTTCGCGCGACTACTCTCAATGCCCAATCTGAAATCCAGACTCGACACGAATGCCCCCGCCTTCGCCGCCAACGCAGAACAGATGCGCACAGTGGTCGCGGAACTCCACGCCCACACCGCCAGAGTCGCCGAAGGGGGTGGCAAGGAGGCGAATGCCAAACATGCGGCCCGCGGCAAGTTGCTGCCGCGCGATCGAGTCAAGGCCCTTCTCGACTCCGGCTCACCATTCCTGGAATTCTCGCCGCTGGCCGCCTGGGGCGTGTATGGAAAATGCGACGGCAAGGATGATCCAGGTGATGCCCCTGCCGCGGGCGTCATCACCGGCATCGGCCGCATCGAAGGCACCGAGTGCGTGATCGTCGCCAACGACGCCACCGTCAAGGGCGGCACCTACTATCCGATCACGGTAAAAAAACATTTGCGCGCGCAGGAAATCGCGCTGCAGAACAATCTCCCTTGCATCTACCTGGTGGATTCGGGCGGCGCGTTCCTGCCCTTGCAGGATGAGGTGTTTCCGGACAAGGAACATTTCGGCCGCATCTTCTACAACCAGGCCAATCTCTCGGCCAAGGGCATTCCGCAAGTCGCCTGTGTGATGGGCTCGTGCACCGCCGGCGGCGCCTACGTGCCGGCGATGTGCGACGAATCGATTATCGTCAAGAACCAGGGCACGATTTTCCTCGGCGGGCCGCCGCTGGTAAAAGCGGCCACCGGCGAGGTCGTCACGGCAGAAGAACTCGGCGGTGGCGACGTGCATAGCCGCACCTCGGGCGTCACCGACCATCTCGCCGAGAACGACAAGCACGCGCTGGGCATCGCGCGCGAAATCGTGCGGCACCTGAATCGAAAGAAACAAATACCGGTCGTCACGCAAGCCGTGGTCGAGCCACGCTATGCCGCGGACGAGTTGTATGGCGTGATCCCCAGGGACACCCGCCAGCCCTTCGATATTCGCGAAGTCATCGCGCGCATCGTCGACGACTCAGACTTCCAGGAATTCAAGGCCTTGTACGGCACCACCCTGGTCACCGGCTTCGCGCATATCTGGGGTTTTCCGGTCGGCATCATTGCCAACAACGGCATTCTCTTTTCCGAATCAGCCCTCAAGGGCGCGCACTTCATCGAACTCTGCAACCAGCGCGGCATTCCGCTGGTCTTCCTGCAGAACATCACCGGCTTCATGGTCGGCAAGAAGTATGAAACCGGCGGCATCGCCAAGGATGGCGCCAAGATGGTCACGGCGGTGTCATGCGCGCAAGTGCCAAAATTCACGGTCGTGATCGGCGGCAGTTTCGGCGCAGGCAATTACGGCATGTGCGGCCGCGCCTTCAACCCTCGCTTCCTGTGGATGTGGCCCAACGCGCGCATCTCGGTGATGGGCGGCGAACAGGCGGCATCGGTGCTGGCCACGGTCAAGCGCGACGGCATCGAAGGCAAAGGCGGCAAGTGGACCGCTGAGGAAGAAGAAGCCTTCAAGGCGCCGATCCGTAAACAGTACGAAGACCAGGGCAACCCCTACTACGCCACCGCGCGCCTCTGGGACGACGGCGTCATCGACCCGGCCGATACCCGCCGCGTGCTCGGGCTGGGCCTCTCGGCCGCCCTCAACGCACCGATCGGGGAGACGCGTTTCGGCGTCTTCCGGATGTAGGAGCCGCCATGTAC
>JANNGY010000410.1:0-2041 GCA_031404095.1 Betaproteobacteria bacterium
AGCGCCAATGACGACCAAGGCGGCGGCGTAGCGGTATTTCGAAGGCCATGTCCGCATGAACCGGTTCGCGCAACACGCGAGCAACGGAAGCACCAGTGGCACGGCAAAGGCGATATGCGCGATATCGGGACGCGGATAACACCCAATAAAGCCGGCGATACCGAATGCGACGCAAAGTCGAAACACTGGATCGTCGCGGCAACTGCGCCAATCGCGGGCACACTCAAAAAGCGCCAGCAGCGCAGCCAGCGGAAACAGGTACTTGAGCGGAAGGTTCTGGGCATCCGCTTCATTGCCAAACGGAACGCTTTGGATCGAGGAATATCTTGTCGCTGTAAACCGGATGACATCGTTGAATGCGTCGATCAAACTTTCGTGCCAGATCAAGTAGACGACAAAAGACATTGGGACAAGCGCACCCCCGACCACAATGATGCCCAATTCAAGCCTGTACTTCCGCAGATTCAGAAAGGCGGTTGCCGCAGCCAGCATGGCGAGAGCACCACGCGTCGGTGTTGCCATGGCGGCGGCGCCTGACGCGATGCCGGCAATCAGTGGTCCCGGGAGCCACCGCGTTGGATGCGCGAACATGGCGAGGCTGGACCACAGGGCCACCATCGAGAACAGCGTCGTGAACCAATGGTGGCTGATCTGGGTCGCCACGCCCTGTGACATGACCACCCAGGCAATCGCAACAAGGGCGGAGGCGGGCGCATGTCTGGATGCCTGCCGGCACGTCAGAAAAATGAAGCAGGCTATGCCAACGATGACGATGATCGCCAGCAATCTGGCACTCGCGAGCGAAGTCCCCGCTATGCCGAACCACGCCGCCACGCCGACAAAAGTTCCTGGGGGAAGGAACTCGAAAAAATCGGTGTACAGCCTGTCGCCCCGGACAATGCGCTCAGCCCCGTGCAGATAGACTCCTTCATCGCCAAGTCCGGTGACGGTATGCATGAATGGCGCGCATAACGCGACTGTGGCAACACCCACCACGACCAGCCACCATAAGCCGCTCGAGTTTGCGAGCCAGCGGGAAACCGATCCACGGAACATGGCAACCAAGAGGCGCGACGCCTATTTGGCCTTGGTGGCGCTCAAATAGTACTGCGCACCCAAAGGACACCATCCGAGGGCTCCTTCAAGTCCCCGCAGTGCTTTAAGGAACCTCGGGAAAAATATCCGATAGCGGTGCTTGATCTGTTGAAACTGCGCACTGGCCAGGCGTCGGCTCAATTCGCCTGACCTGATCAAGACGGCATTTTCATCAAACGGGCACTGGTTGACAGCCTGAATCGTGAGCGGATTCAGCGGGTTGTGCTCGAACACAAAAAAGACGCCTCCGGGCGCCAACACCCTCCTGATTTCTGAGAACAACCCGACATGCTCGCTCGCGGGGATATGGTGAAAAACGCATGCGGTGAAAACAACATCGAAACTGTTGTCCTCGAAAGGCAACGACTTGCCGTCAAACAACAGGTATTCGGCCGCATCGGGAAAACGGAACTGCGCAATATCCAGGCTCTTCCGTGAAACATCGACACATGTCAAATGACTGCTTGGCAAATGTCGCCGAAAGTAGGGAATGCTTCCACCAATTCCAGCCCCGAAATCCAGAACCCGTTGCGCGGCGATTCCGTGCGCTGCAAGATGGGCCGCGACATCGCGCACCTTGTACTCGGCGAAGTACTCGGGTCCTTCGCCAGACGCGCGGATGTTGTTCGCGTGCATCGATGCGTATTCTTCCGCGAATTTATCGAATTCCGCACTGTCCATATGCTGACCATTACCTTCCTGCATCGTGTGGAAAAGCCGGATGCCCGCCACGCTTGCCAAAGCCCTGCCTTGCCATAGCAACATCGTCCTGTTTGACCGGCAGTCTAGCGCACCACGTGAATGACCTCGAAAGGCCTGCACACCGCGATCGCATGGCGACTGGGGCGCCGAGACCTATTGAAGACGCAGCATAATAAAGTTCGCCGCCGACTCAAGACTCGAAACTGCGCCTTTGATCAAGGCGCCACCAACAAGTCGATCGATC
>JANNGY010000411.1:0-3654 GCA_031404095.1 Betaproteobacteria bacterium
GGGTGCGCACCGCGCACGCGATACAACCAATCCACCTATCCCTTGGCTATCCCGCCCAGCGCCTCGACCAGGTCCGAAAACATTTTCTGCAATTCCCCGGTCATGAGCGTGAAATCCGCATCGAATCGCTCATCGTCACCCTGCGCTTGACCATCCTCGGCTTCGCGAATCACATCCACTGGCGCGACGCGTTTCAGGACCAGCGTGTCGGTCAGGACAAATGACACTCGGTCTGCCCAAGTGAGCGCAAGCATGGTGCACTGCTTGCCCGCGGCGATATGGCGTTGCACTTCCTTCGCGTCGAGCGCATGGCGCACAAATCTGACCGTGGCCTTTTCCTCGACCGGCGACTGCAACTCGGTGTCCTGGTCGATGGAAAATCCGCGTGGCACATCATCGTTGGCCAGCCACGCCGTCATCGCCACGCCGGCAGACATCGCCGTATCCAGGCGCTCGACGACAAAGTCATCGATCGACTTATTCAGCAGCGTCACCACTTCGTCTGCCTTGCCCGGCGAGCCGGCGTCGATCACCAGCCAGCCGTTGGCGGGATCAATCCAGATGCCGGTTCGACGGCGCACACTGAAGGCGCGCGGCAACAACTCGTCGATCACCTGTTCCTTGAGGTCACGAAGTTGCTTGCGGCTCGGCTTGTAGCCCTGACGCTCTTCGGCTTCAATTGCCTTTTCCTTGGTCACTTCCTTGATGACCGATGCCGGCAGCAATTTCTTTTCGGTGCAAAGCGAAATCAGCATCTGGCCGTGGACGCTATGCACCAGTCCGCCATCGTCGCGCGGCGACGCCCAGCCCTGGGTCTGCATTTCAAAGCCGGTCGCGGCGCGAAAAACCTGGCGGCCGAGCTGCTCTTCAAGACTGGAGGCGCTGATATTCCACGGCGCGGGGAAACGATAGACCTGCAAATTCCTGAACCACATAGAGCCCCGCAAAAAGTATCGAAGTGTATAGGAGTGCGGGGGGATTTCTCAAAAGGCTTGGAATTTTTCTATTCTATTGCGGCGCGTACAGGCGACTACGAGTGTTTCAAGTATTTACACCGGCGTTTTCCAACTCCGAAAATATCGGAATGGGAAAACTCGGCTACTCCTCCCTTTGAAAAAGGGAGGGTTGAAAGGGGAATTCGAGCGGCATGCCGCTCGCCCTGGAAACGGTGTCCCGATGCAGCGGGACACGCGGACTGCAAGGCGGGAGGAATTTGCAGTGATCAACTAAATTTGACGACCGTAAATCCCCCTCAATCCCCCTTTGCAAAGGGGGAAGTGCCCCTGCAACGTTCGCGATCTTCGACACACCTCCTCTCCCATTTGACGACCGTAAATCCCCCTCAGTCCTTGCAGGACGCGCAGCCCACTGCATTGGGCTGCCGTTTCGCAGGCGAGCGGCACGCCTCTCGAAACCCCTGCTCCACCCCCTATTTCAAAGGGGGAAGTGCCTCCGCAAAGATCGCGATCTTCGCCACACCTCCCCTCTAATTTGACGCCAAAATCCACACAATTTTGGCGCTGCCCCTCTGCCAATGGCATCATCTCGTTCTCTTCAGCAGGGAACAACACGAATGCCAAGCAAGGTTGCCGACGGCGCAGAACGCGGATGGATCATTCCCATCGGTGGCGCGGAGGAAAAGGAGAATTCACCGCAGATTCTGCGGCGGTTTGTCGAGCTGTGCGCGGCCGACGGTGAGGCCGATATCGTCATCATTCCGACCGCCAGCCAGCTCGCTGACTCCGGTGCGCGCTATGAACGCATCTTCACAGAACTCGGTGCCGCGCGTGCCACGGCGATGGATTTCGATACCCGCCGCGACTGTGAGGAAAGCGGCCGGCTTGAACGGCTGAAATCAGCCACCGGCGTTTTCTTCACCGGCGGCAACCAGTTGCGCCTGTCCACCATCCTCGGCGGGACCTCTGTCGCCAAGGCGCTACGGCTGATGAATGCAGCTGGTGTGCACGTGGCCGGCACCAGCGCGGGCGCGGCATTCATCAGCGAGCACATGATTGCCTTTGGCGAAGAAGGCGCGAGCCCGATCGCAGGCGCGGTGCGACTGGCGCCCGGCCTCGGGCTCACCAATCGTTTCATCATTGACCAGCACTTTCGACAGCGCGACCGGCTGGGCCGGCTGCTGGCGGCACTGGCGTTCAATCCTTTCGCCATCGGCCTCGGGCTTGATGAGGACACCGCCGCGTTCATCGGTGCCGACAATACGCTGGAGGCCGCCGGCAGCGGCAGCATTACCGTGGTCGATGCCTCGGGCATCGAGTTCTCGTCGATGGATATGGCGGCGGAGGGCCAGCCGGTGTGCATGCTCGGCGTGAAGATTCACATCCTCATCGCCGGAGCGAGATTCAACTTGCATACGCGGCAGGCGTCGGCCGGGTCGCTGGCGCGAACGAAAAAATAGTAGGTCGTCTGGGAAGCATGTGACTTGCTCTATGCGTCTTCGGGTCCTGTGGTCGTTTGCCTGCAGGATTCGAAATTCTCACAGGCCTCACTTTGCCTGTCATTCCCGCGGAGGCGGGAATCCAATTTCGTTTGGTAAGTGACACAAGAAAGACTTGGATTCCCGCCTCCGCGGGAATGACGATGAATTGACGACGTGAGACCGGTCGGCGTACGCGTAAAATATTGAATCAAAGGAGAGCTCATGCGCATTCTCGATCGTTCGGTTTACGTGGGTCCGTCGCTGTATGCGCACTTCCCGGTGATCCGGCTCGACCTTGACCTCGGTCCGCTCGAGGATTGGCCAACCGGCAAGCTCGGCACCGCGTACGTCATGCAACTGGTCGCCGCCCTGCCGAGCCTGCAGGAACACGGCTGCTCATATCGTGAACCCGGCGGTCTGATCCGCCGCATGCTGGAAGGCGACGGCACCTGGCTTGGGCACGTTTTCGAACACGTGGCGATCGAATTGCAGAACGTCGCCGGCGAGGATGTGACTTTCGGCAAGACCCGCAGCACCGACAAACCCGGCGTCTACAGCGTGGTCTACGAATACGCGCAGAAGGATGAAGGGATCGAAGCCGGCGAACTGGCGCTGAAGCTGTTGGCGTCGTTATTGCCGGCGAACCTGCGGCCGGAAAACGTGCTGCCCGAGGGCTGGGCCTGGCCCAAGGCGCGCGACGAATACATCCGCTACGCGCAACGCCGCGCGCTTGGTCCTTCGACCGCCTCGCTGGTGCGCGCAGCAGAGGATCGCGGCATCCCCTGGCTGCGCATGAATGAGCAATCGCTGATCCAGTTGGGCTACGGCAAGTGGCAGCAGCGCATCCAGGCCACCGTCACCGGCCGCACCAGCTATATCGCGGTGGAACTGGCCGGCGACAAGGAAGAGACCAACAAGATTCTTGCGGCGCGTGGTCTGCCGGTGCCGCGCCAGGAACTGGTGCGCTCGGCCGATCGCGCCGTATCCGCCGCCAAACGGCTCGGCTATCCGGTCGTCACCAAGCCGTACAACGGCAATCACGGCCGCGGCATTTCGATTCACCTGACGACCGAAGAAGAAGTCCGCGCCGGATTCACGGCCGCGGCTGAACACTCGTCCTCAGTCATCGTTGAAACCTACCTGACCGGCGACGACCATCGCCTGCTGGTGGTGAACGGTGAACTGGTCGCCGCCACCAAGCGGACGCCCGGACATGT
>JANNGY010000412.1:0-2382 GCA_031404095.1 Betaproteobacteria bacterium
TGGGAAGCTCTATGTCGAGCGGCACTTCAAACCCGAGGCCAAGGCGCGCATGGAAGGTCTCGTCGAGAATCTTCGCGCAGCCTACAAGGCGGGCATCGATCAGCTCGAGTGGATGGGGCCCGACACCAAGAAGCAGGCGCAAGAGAAGCTGGCGAAGTTCCGCCCCAAGATTGGCTACCCCAGCAAGTGGCGCGACTATTCGAAGCTCGAGATCAAGAAGGCGGATCTCGTCGGCAACGTGATGCGCGCCTTTGCCACCGAGAATGCGTTTCAGCTCGGCAAGGCGGGCAAGCCGATCGATCGATCCCGAGCAATGGGGGATGACGCCGCAGACGATCAACGCCTACTACAACCCGGTGCGGAACGAGATCGTCTTCCCCGCCGCCATCCTGCAACCGCCCTTCTTCAACCTCGAGGCTGACGATGCCGCGAACTATGGTGGCATTGGCGCGATCATCGGCCACGAAATGGGGCACGGGTTCGACGATCAAGGCCGGCGGTTCGACTCGACGGGTGTGTTACGCGATTGGTGGACCACGCAGGACGAGACCGAGTACCAGAAGCGGGCCAAGCGACTGGTTGATCAGTTCAACGAATTCGAGCCGCTCCCAGGACTCCACGTGAACGGCGAGTTGACCCTTGGCGAGAACATCGCCGATCTCACGGGTCTCGTGATTGCCAAACAGGCCTACCAGCTCGCCCTCAAAGGCGCTCCCGCGCCCATCATCGACGGGGTCTCGGCCGACCATCGTTTCTACATGGGATGGGCGCAGTCGTGGAAGGCGAAGGAGCGCGACGAAGCGCTCCGCCAGCAGGTGCTCACCAACGTTCACGCGCCGGAGATGTACCGCGCCAATGGTCCGCTGCGCAACATCCCGGAGTTCCATGCGGCGTTCGGGGTGAAGGACGGGGACAAGCTGTTCACATAGACCTTGCTGCCGGCCGGGTTCACCGCTACGCCGACCGGGAACGACAACCCGCCCACGGTGGTGATCACGGTGTTGGTGGTGGCATCGATCACGGTCAGGTTGTTGCTGGTCTGGTTCGGCGAGTAGACGCGAGTGCCAGCGGGATTGACGGCAATCCCGGCAGGTTGCGAACCCACTGGGACGGTGGCCACCACCGTGTTGGTGGCGGTATTGATCACTGAAACGCTGTTGCCTTGCTGGTTCGCGATATAGGCGCGTGACCCTGCGGCGTTGACGATCGCCGTGACCGGCCCCGCACCCACCGTCACGGTCGCGACAACGGTATTGGTCGGTGTGTCGATGACCGATACGGTGTTGCCGGAAAAACTGTTGAAATTGGGTACGTAGGCGAAGGGGCCGGTGGCAGCGGCGGTCACCGTAAGCGTGTCGCTGCTGGCGAGCGCGTTGGCACCGCTCGAGGTACTGAATCCGCCTGCGGGAAAGGTGAAGACGTAGCCGCCTGCCGTGCCACTGCTCACATTCACACTGATCTGGCACAGGTTGCTCGCACCCAGACTCAGGCCGTTGCCGGACAGGGAATTGCTCCCCGCCACTGCGGTAATGGTGCCGCCACAGCTGTTGACGACCCCCGGTATCGCCGCCGTGACGGCACCCGCCGGATAGGTGAGCGTGAATACGCCCGCCGTGAAGCCGTTGGCAATCGGCGTGGTAACGGTGAGCGTCAGGACGACGGCGGTGCCGGTGGTTGCGATAGCGCTCGATAGCGACAGCGCCACCGCCGGCGGAGCCAGGGCGGGCGCAATCGCGATGGTGACGTTTTGGCTGGCGTTCGGTGCCGTGCCGTTGGCGGCCTGGATGGTCACACCGAATGAACCGGCCGCCGTGGGCGTGCCACTGAACACGCCACTGGTGGCGTTGAGCGTGACACCGGGTGGCGGCGTGCCGGTGACAATGCTCCAGGTGATCGGCGTTGAGCCGGTTGCTGCAAAGGCGTGGCTGTAGGGCGTGCCGACGCTGCCGCCAGGAGGCGCGGTGCTGGTGATGGTGGGGGCTACCGAGGCCGCTGTGCCGGTGCCGGAGAGCGCTATCGGGGTCGGGCTGGTCGGCGCGTTGGAGTTGACCGTGATGGTGCCTGTCAGCGCGCCGGTCGCGTTGGGCGCGAAGATGAGGTTCAGCACGCAGCTTGCGCCGGGGGCGATATTGATCGGAGAACCGGTATTGGGCGCGCCGCCGCCGGTCGCCGAACCGAAGCCGCACCAGTGCGCGACATTCGGCGCTGGACCGCCGGTGGTATCGGGGAAGACACTGGCGTTCGAATGCGTGATGCCATTGAGCGTGAGCGTTGCGCCGCCGCTGTTGGTGATGGTAATGGGCTGCGTGCCGCTCGTTCCGCCCACGGTGGTGGCCGGGAAGGTGGTGGTACCGGTAACCGTGACGGCGGGCCCGGTCGGGG
>JANNGY010000413.1:0-2758 GCA_031404095.1 Betaproteobacteria bacterium
TCGGCCGGCCCTTGAACCTGGCTGCGGTAAGTTTGGGAAACATCGCCTGCGGGATCACGATGGTGTCGAAAATGATCGGTTCGCCCGCGAGCCTGAGCACATTCTTGACGCGGAATACCTTTGATCCGGCCTTGATGCCGAGATGCGCGGCCTCTTCGGCGTCGGCGAGGGCGCTGCCGAACGACAGCATCACCACCTCGGGCGTGAGCTTGCTGCCGTCGTTGTGCACAATGTGGAAGAAGTGAAACATCAGCCGCGCGCGATTGTGGGCGGCGACAAAGGTGCCGCGGCCTTGCTGGCGGATGAGGATGTTTTCCTTGACCAGTTCGTCGACCGCCTTGCGCACCGTGCCGATGGCCACCTTGCAGCGTTCAGCCAGTCTCCACTCCGCCGGAATCGCCGTGCCGGGCTTCCATTCGCCGGCACTGATGGTCTCGGTCAGCAGGCGTTTGACTTCCTTGTAGAGCGGCGTATCGAGCGCGGCGCCGGCAACGAGTTTCTGGTGCCGCGAGGGGTCTTCCCATTTGCGCATGCGAGGACATTCCAAGGAATTCGACAAAGGCCATCATAGCGAACGGAGCAGCGTGTTACAACTCATATAGATGACCTATTTGACTTTGCCGGCGGCAGTGAATAATATTGAACCTCGGCGTTTTTATGTTTGGTTGCCGTGGGGCCGTGGTTGATCGGCTCCGGCCCCGCCGATGACGATGACCTGGAGAGGACTGGCGATGATTCACTTTGTGCTGCACGAAGCGAAAGACACGGTGGCAGTGGCGGTGGTGGAGGGCATCAAGGCGGGCGCCGACCTGACCGCCTGGATCATGGACGACGACAAACAGATTCCCGTCAAGGCCCTGCAGGATATCCCGATCGGCCACAAGATCGCCCTGAAGGACATGGCCGTCGGCGACACCGTTTTCAAATACGGCACCGATATCGGCCGCGTGGTGGCGCCCATCAAGGCCGGCGAGCACGCGCACGTGCACAACATCAAGACCAAGCGCTGGTAGCGGCCGACGGCGCGCACAACGCACGCGGCGCGAACTCGCCAGTCATCCGACAAATTTAATCAGGACAACATCATGATTTCCAAGAACACCACTTTCTGGGGCTACCGGCGCGAGAACGGTCGCGTGGGCGTGCGTAACCACGTCATCATCCTGCCGGTCGATGATCTTTCCAATGCCGCGGCGGAGGCGGTGGCGCACAACATCAAGGGCGTGATGGCGATTCCGCATCCGTATGGCCGCCTGCAGTTCGGCGCCGACCTGGATCTGCATTTCCGCACGCTGATCGGCGCCGGCTGCAATCCAAACGTCGCCGCGGTCGTGGTGATCGGCATCGAGGATGGCTGGACGCAGAAGGTGGTGGACGGCATCGCCAAGTCGGGCAAGCCGGTGGTCGGCTACGGCATCGAGCAGCACGGCGACCACGACACCATCATGCGGGCCTCGAAGGCGGCGCGCGAACTCCTGCAAGCCGCGTCGGAGAAACATCGCGAGCAATGCCCGATCCACGAATTGTGGGTGTCCACCAAATGCGGCGAATCGGATACCACTTCCGGCTGCGGCGCCAATCCGACCGTCGGCAACGCGTTCGACAAACTCTACGATGTCGGCGGCACACTGGTATTCGGCGAGACCACGGAAATCACCGGTGGTGAAAAGGTGATCGTCCAGCGCTGCCGCACGCCAAAGGTCGCGGAAGATTTCATGGCGATGTTCAATCGCTACCAGGATGTGGTCAATCGCCACAAGACCAGCGACCTGTCCGACTCGCAGCCCACCAAGGGCAACATCCTCGGCGGGCTTACCACCATCGAGGAAAAGGCGATGGGCAACATCCAGAAGATCGGCAAGAAGTGCCTGGTCGACGGCGTGATCGACAAGGCGGAAGTGCCGACCGGCCCGGGCCTTTGGTTCATGGATTCGTCCTCGGCCGCCGCCGAGATGGTGACGCTGTGCGCCGCCTCGGGATTTGCCGTGCATTTTTTTCCCACCGGGCAGGGCAACGTCATCGGCAACCCGATCCTGCCGGTTATCAAGATCTGCGCAAATCCGCGCACCGTTCGCACCATGAGCGAACACATCGATGTCGATTCCTGTGCGCTGCTGCAACGCGACATGGTGCTGGATCAGGCCGGCGATAAATTGCTCGACATGATGCTGCGCACTGCCAACGGGCGGCTGACGGCGGCGGAAGCGCTGGGGCATCGCGAGTTTGTGATGACTCGCCTCTATGAGAGTGCATAGAACTCGATAACGCAGCGAGTGGCAACCGGGACGTAACATTGGATCTTCCTGCCGGATTGCATTATTTGGATCGCCATTCGGCGCGCCTGTCAGGGCACAAATGCCTCGGGAGCCGCGCCAAATGGCGATTTAGCTTGATGCGAATTGAAGGCCTCGTCGTCCGATACAAGGCTGGGACCCAGTCCAAAACAAATTGCAAGACCTTGGACGGACTGGATTCCAGCCCCCGGCCGACAGCCTGCCGGGGCAGGCTCCGCTGGAATGACGAATTTTCTGCGTCAGTTGGAAGTTTCCTCGTCACGGCGCTGAAGATTCGAGTGCCCGTCATTGACCGGGGCGCCGCAGTTTCGCGAACGGCCCCGCCAGGTTCACACCATCTTTCATGTGCGGCTCCGTGCCGCACCCACTGCATACAGGTGTACCAATGAAAATACTAATCAGTGAATTTATGGACGAGGCTGCTGTTCAGCCCGCTGCTCCGGTTGGCCTTGGTGAACTGGCTT
>JANNGY010000414.1:0-1624 GCA_031404095.1 Betaproteobacteria bacterium
CGGCGGGATACGGCGAGGCGGCGGTCGTGCAGGTGCTGCTTGATGCAGGCGCGGATTTTCGCGCCAGGAATGACGGCGGCAGGACGGCGCTGACGATGGTGCAGGACAAGCACTATGTCGAGGTGATCAATTTGCTGCACGAAAGGGAACAGGAGGCCGGCGAGGGAAATGGTTGCGGTGCAAAGGCTGCGCCAGCCGCGAACGTGGTGACGTTTCACAAGCCCGGCACCCGCCACTGATAAATTAACTCACCGGAAAGATCATGCCAGATATGTCGCCTGTTTCCGATCATGCGCAGGACATCGAGCAGCGCATCCTGCGTGTCATGCGCAAGGTGCTGGCAAAGATCGTGCGCGATGTTTCGCCCCGCCCCGGAACGCCAAGTCCGCTGTCGGAAGAGACGATTGAGGATATTCGCGAATGCTTCAACCTGATTTCGCTGCGGAAGAGGGAGCTGGCGGAGTCCCGGCACATTACGCCACAGAAACCGTTCTATGCGGACCAGCCGCCGTCGGCCGAACCGGTGAGAATCTCGCGGACGGTGGCGCGTAAAAAAAAGGAGGCTGATCCGGCGAAATGACTCGCGCGTGATCGCGTCAATCCGGAAACCGACTCCGCCAGTACTGCCTCATTTCAATCCCTGGCCTCGATGAAACGCAGCGCATGCGAGGAACATCCTCCGCGCGCATGTCCGTATGAACAGCCGGCGAATCAACCCGTCAGTACATCGATTCGATTTCCAGTCGTTCCAATTGGCCATTGCGGTCCGTGTCGTTGTCATCGGCGCGACCAACGGCCAACATTCTTGCCCCGACGCCTGCCCAGTGTTCACATCCACCTTTGACCGCCGCCCGCAATGGCGAAAAGTCGCCCCGCTCCCGCCAGCATGCATAAGCGGCGGTGAGGCGGGGAAACAGCGCGCGCCGCATCCCCTCGAAATTGGCAAAGTAAAAATGCAACGAACACGCCACCTCCTGCGAAAGCAATGCGGGCAGCGTGGAAAGGCAATCGGCAAGGTTGTCTCTCACGGCTCGCGCAAAAATCTCGGCGCGCCGCTGTTCCAGTGCCGCCATCATCTCCGGCCACGCTTTCCCAAGGACTCGATCCGCAGCCACTTCGCCAATTTCGTGAAGCACCACCGTCTCGCTTTCGCTTTCCAGCATCCGGTCCAGCGCGGTTTCCTCGTCGGCGTGAATCCCGTAACAGTCCAGCGCCGACTTGAGCGCACCATCGGATTGTTTGAGCCCCCACAGTTCAATCTTCTCGCGCAGCCAGCGCCGCATCGATTCCTGCCGCAGGTAAATGACGCCATTCTGCATCGCCGCCGGAAACGCCGTGATGTCGCGCGCGTATTCGCAATCGCTGACGACGATGGTCAATCCGTCCCGATGTTCCGTTCGCAGCAGCCTTCCCAGGAAAAAATGCGGCTTGTGAAAGCGCCCGACGCCGGCGCCGTATACCAGCCCCTGCGGCACTAGTTCGCCATTGATCGCGTCAATATCGAAAGGATCAAAATTCTTGCCGGCCACGGGAAGCGCACCATGGTCGGAACTCAACCGCGCGCGAATTCCGAGCGGCTTCGAACGGTATCCATACGTCAGGCACAGCCGGCCGTCCCGCAGCC
>JANNGY010000415.1:0-8770 GCA_031404095.1 Betaproteobacteria bacterium
TCGGCCGGCCCTTGAACCTGGCTGCGGTAAGTTTGGGAAACATCGCCTGCGGGATCACGATGGTGTCGAAAATGATCGGTTCGCCCGCGAGCCTGAGCACATTCTTGACGCGGAATACCTTTGATCCGGCCTTGATGCCGAATCACGCAACAAACTTGCTGCGGCGTGTGTCAGTGCCACTGCCAGCGATGCCTTCAAAACCGGCGCAACGCGGTTGAACAGTTCGCTGGTCTATCGGGACGCAACCACTTTTGCTGCCTTTGCGGCGAGCGAGGCCAAGGCCTAGGCTTCGGCCGTTCGCGAGTTTGGGCTTGAGGAGTAATAAGCGGCGCGGCCCTGGCAACAACGTCCATTGCGACCATCGGGCACGACTTACTGCAGAACTTTAGCTAGCGATGATCGGCGCAGTCTGGCGGCAATTTCACCCATGGCAAACCTGCCACTTGCATTACCGACTGGGTGAGGAGTGGCTGCTTTCTGGATGATAGAAAGCGTGCTTTCGACCCTTTGCTGCGCGATGCTTTTATCATGCGCGATGACTGCTTGCAGAATTCAACGCTGCCAGTCGCACACAGAAGGCATTCGTTAGCGAATCAGCCAAATCTGTAGCGTGTACTTTGCCGCTTCGGCCTCCAATGCGCGACTTGTCCAACGCAGACACCAAATTTCTGCTGAGCAAGATCAGCCTGGCGGTCGAGGCCAGTAGGTACTTTTCCCTACTTCACTGCACCTTTCTTCCAATTTCCTGCCAGTAACAAAAAACATAAGCTGGCTCCATCAATGAACAGGAGCCTTTTATGAACGTTCAACCCGATCTTTCCCGGCGTGCATTCTTCACTGCCTTGCCCGCCGTGACCGCGGGCCTGGCCATCACAGCCCATGCGGCGGACGAGGCCACCCCGCACTGGTCGATGCTGATCGATACCCGCCGCTGCATTGCCTGCCAGGCTTGCACCATCGCGTGCGCAATGGAGAATGTCTCACCTGAAGGGCAGTTCCGTACCGTCGTTGCTACCTACGCTGTCACCGATCAGGCCGGCAAAACTGGTCTGGCAGTGCTGCCGAGGTTGTGCAATCACTGCGACGAGCCGCCGTGCATTCCAGTCTGCCCCGTTGGCGCCACATTCAAACGCAAGGATGGGATCGTGCTGGTTGATGGCGACCGCTGCGTCGGTTGTGGCTATTGCGTCCAGGCTTGTCCTTACGATGCGCGCTTCGTCAATCATCACACCGGCAAGGCCGACAAATGCACCTTCTGCAGCCACCGTGTCGAAGCGGGGCTGCTGCCGGCATGCGTCGAAACCTGCGTAGGTGGTGCGCGCATATTTGGCGACATCAACGATCCCCAGAGCGACATCAGTCGCCGTCTTGCCGCCGCTGAAGGAAAGACCCGCGTCCTCAAGCCGGAGGCTGGTACTAAGCCCCGCGTCTTTTACATCGGCCTGGAGCAACAACTGGACGGGAGGGTCGATGGCGCCTCGACCGCTGACATGATGTGGCGCGCGGACAATCAGGGAGCATGATCATGAACACGACCGTTGAAGTCCTTGGCTTTGCACGTGAACCGGCCTGGCTGCCGTGGGCCGTGCAATATTTCTTCCTGATCGGCATCTCGACCGGCGCCTTTTTCCTGTCCTTGCCGGGTTTGGTCTGGCGCCATCCAGACTGGCGTGGCGTTTCGCGGCGCGCCCTGCTGGCGGCGCTGGTCTGCGGCTTGACGGCGCCCGTCGCACTGCTTGCCGACCTGCACCAACCCGGCCGCTTCCTTAATTTTTACCTGCATCCAAATCTTGGTTCGTGGATGGCCCTGGGCTCGTTTTTCATCCCGCTCTACTTGTTTGGCTTGATCGGCTATGCCTGGCTCTGCCTACGCCCCCAATTGGCAGATAAGGCAAAGCAGCCGAGTCCCATTGCCGGCCTCTATCGCAGATTGGCCTATGGCGGCCATGACAACCCATCTGCCATCAGGGCAGCAGCGATTGCGGCGACACTTGGCGCTGTACTGGTCCTGCTTTACAGCGGCATGGAAATGATGGTTGTTCAGGCGCGTTCGCTGTGGAATACCGCCATGCTGCCCTTGATCTTCGCTATCACCGCGTTGACGGGCGGCATCGGCATGACTGCCCTGTTCGAGGCCTTGACTGGCAGCCGGCAATCGGCGGCGCTACTCAACCAGTGGCTGGCACGCGGGGTGTGGGCGACGCTGGTGTTGCTAGCCGCGTGGCTTGTTCTTGGCCTTTCCGGCATGTCGCCCGCAACAGCCGAGGCGCTTGCCGCGATGGGCTCCTCGTTCGGCTGGCTGGCAACCGGAGTCTGGCTTCTCGGTTCGACGCTGTTCACCTTGTGGATGGCAGTGAACTACCGGAATTCGCTGCTCATGCCGGCATTACTGGCTCTTCATGGTGCCTGGCTGATCCGCTGGATCGTCTTCATCGGTGGTCAAAGCCTTCCCAAGATGGGTTCCACGAGTCGCAGCTACTACCTGATTTTGACACCGGACAGCCTGCTTGGCATTGTCGGCATGGCCGGCCTTTGCCTCACCCTTTACATCATCCTGACCAGCCTCGTCCCTTGGGATGACAAGTCAAGCGCCTGCGGAGATCCAACATGAAAATCAGCAAACGTCGTCAAGTTCTCGCCCTCGGTGGTCTGGCTGCTTTCGCGGCCGGTTACTCGGCAACCGCTGGCCGCATGGTCGGCAAACTACTCGGCCATGATGCGCCGAAACACAATACCGCCGGCGATGCGCCGGTCCCGGAATTTCGAGTGGATCGCCAGGGCAAGCTTGAAATCAACACGGCCCAGCAAGTCAGCTATACCACCTGCCTTGGTTGCACCACCATGTGCGGCGTCCGTGTCCGGATTGACCGGGCCAGCGGCAAGGTGCTGAGGGTCAGCGGCAACCCCTATAGCCCGCTGTCCACCGACCCGCATCTGCCGATGAAAGCCAGTGTTCGCGAGAGCTTCATCGCGATCTCGGCCCTGAACGGCAAAGGGCTGGATGGCCGCTCCACGGCCTGTGGACGTGGCAACGCGGTGGCGCAGCAGATCGATTCTCCCTTTCGCGTTCTGACCCCGTTGAAGCGGGTCGGTGCGCGCAATAGCGGGCGATGGGAGCCGATCTCGTTCGAGCAACTGCTCAAGGAAGTGGTCAATGGCGGCAATCTGTTCGGCGAAGGCGATGTCGAGGGACTGATGGCACTACGCGATCTGGCAACGCCGATCGACAGCAAGCAGCCTGCACTCGGGCCGCGCGTCAATCAGGTCGCCGTTCTCTCCAGCGTCAACGACGGACGCGAGAACTTTGCCCGCCGTTTCTTCCAGCAGTCCTACGGCACGCTGAATTTCATTGGCCACGGCTCTTACTGCGGCGGCTCCTACCGTTCCGGCTCCGGCGCGCTGTTCGGCGACATGAAGACCATGCCCCATTGCAAGCCCGATTTTGCCAACGCCGAATTCGTTCTATTTGTCGGTACGGCTCCGGGACAAGCCGGCAATCCTTTCAAGCGTCAGGCTACCTTGGTCGCAAAGGCGCGCACCGATGGCAAGCTGTCCTATGTCGTGGTCGACCCGGTACTCAGCCATGCCGACAATCGGGCCAGCGGCGACCGCGGCCGCTGGTTGCCGATCAAGCCGGGCACCGATGGCGCGCTGGCCATGGCCATCATCCGCTGGTTGTTCGAGAACGAGCGTGTAGACAGCAACTTCCTGAGTTTTCCGAATGCGGCCCTGGCCAAGCAGAACGGCGAGCCGTCCTTCTCCAACGCCAGCCATCTGGTTGTGGTTGAACCGAAGCACCCGCGCGAACAGCGAATGCTACGCGCGTCTGACATGGGCGTTGAAATGCCGGAAGAGCAACGTTACAAGGAAACGGATGCCTTCGTTTGTCTTGATCAGTCCGGCAAGCCGGTTTTCCATGACCAGGCAAGCGGTCCGGCACAACTGTTCGTCGATACCGTTCTGACGATTGGCGGCAAAGAGGTTCGCGTCAAATCTTCGGTGCAACTGTTGCGTGACGAGGCTATGCGCCTCGACCTGCCTGCCTATGCCGAAGCCTGTGGCATTCCGGCTGAAACGCTGGCCGGTCTGGCCAAGGAACTTTCATCGCACGGCAAAAAGGCATCGGTCATCGCCCACGGCGGCATGATGAGTGGCAGCGGTTTCTACAACGCCTATGCATTGCTCAGCATTAATGCCTTGCTGGGCAACATAAACTGGCAGGGTGGTTTCGTCGCCAATGGCGGTGGCTTCAAGGACAACGGCGAGGGGCCGCGCTACAACCTTGAGAGCTTTGCGGGCATGGTGAAGCCATCCGGTACGCCCCTGGGCCGTAACGTTCCCTACGAAAAGACAGCTGAATTTGCCGCGCGCAAGGCTGAAAACAAACCGTATCCGGCCGCCGCGCCATGGTTCCCGAATGCGCCGGGTCTGACTACTGAATTGCTACCCGGCGGCCTGACCGGCTACCCGTACGCGCTCAAGGCGCTGATTCTTTGGTCGTCCAATCCACTCTATGGCATTGCCGGACTGCGCAACAAGATTGCCAAGGATTTGGCTGATCCGAAAAAGCTTCCCCTGATTGTTTCGGTCGATCCCTTCATCAATGAAAGCAACGCCTTTGCCGACTATATCGTGCCCGATTCGCTGATGTATGAAAGCTGGGGCTGGGTAGCGGCCTGGAATGGCGTACCGACCAAGGCCATGAGTGCCCGCTGGCCGGTCATTGCGCCACAGGCGACAAAAACCCCGGAAGGTCACGCCATCGGCATGGAAACCTTCTTCATCGCGCTGGCCAAGGCTATGAAGCTGCCTGGTTTCGGTGCGGATGCCATCAGCGACCCCGAAGGCACAACCTACGCCCTGAACACGCCTGAAGACTGGTATCTGCGTGGCGGCGCCAACATTGCATGGCTTGGCAAGGAACCGGTTGCCGATGCGACGGAAGAAGACATTGTCCTGTCCGGCGTCGAACGCCTGCGGCCCGTGCTCGAAAAGACGCTGAAGCCGGATGAGGTCGCCAAGGTTGCCTTCCTGCTCAGTCGTGGTGGCCGCTATCAGCCGGGCAAGGATGCCTACGATGAAGATGATCCGCGCTGGATGCGCAATCCGATGAAGTCAATGGCACATCTCTGGAACGAAAACGTCGGCGCCTCGAAAAACAGTCTCTCCGGCAAGCGAAACAACGGCTGCGGCAGCTGGATCGAGCCGGCTTTCGCGGATGGCACACCGATGCGGAAAATCTATCCGGCTGACAAATGGCCGTTACAACTGGTCAGCTACAAGTCGGCGCTGCAAAACCCGTACTCGATCGGCGCCACCCGTCTGCTTGGCCTGCATCCGGAAAATCCGGTCCTGATTCACCCTGACGACGCGCGTCGCATGGATGTCAAGATGGGTGATCTGGTCGAAATCGCGACACCGGGCGGTAGCCTGAAGGCGCGGATCATGGTCCACGCCGGCATCTTGCAGGGTGTTGCTGCCATTGAGCATGGTTTTGGTCACCGCGAACTGGGTGCTCGTGCCCATCGTATTGGCAGGACAACGCAGCCAAAAGACAAGCGTTTGGCTGCTGGAGTGAATCTGAACGACATTGGCCTGCTGGATCCGACGCGGCCCGATAAATCGCCCTGGGTAGACGCAATTTCCGGTGCTTCGGTGCGTAACGGCCTGCCAGCCAGGCTGCACCGGGCCTGAGCGTTCGCCGCTAATCCAAAGCTGCCGGATTGGCCCGCAGCATGAGGCGGGCCAGTTCGGCTGCGGAGGACACCCCAGCCTTTTCCATCACATGCTGACGGTGGATATGCACAGTTTTTTCGCTGATATTCAAGTTAGTCGCAATCTGCTTGTTCGGCAGACCCTGTGCTACTTGATGAGCCACTTCCCGTTCACGGGGTGAGAACTGTGTGAGCATTGCCTGGGCAGCACGGCGCCGGCCAGTCTCATCGACCGCTTCGGCGCTTTGCCGGATGGCTGCGGCCACCGCGTCAAGCACTTTTTGGTCATTGAATGGCTTCTCGATGAAGTCGATGGCGCCGGATTTCATTGCTTGAACCGCCATCGAGACATCCGCATGGCCCGTCATAAAGAGTATCGGCAAGGTAATGCCACGCTCGCGAAGCACTTGCTGGAGTTCCAGGCCGCTCATTGACGGCATGCGAATATCGAGCAACAGGCAGCAAGGCTGGGTCGGTGGCACAACGACATCAAGAAACTCTTCGGCCGAGGCATGCAGTTGAACAGTCCAGCCGACTGAATCGAGCAGGAAACGCAATGATCGGCGTAACCCCGGGTCGTCGTCGACGACATGCACGATGCAGGCTTCAGGCTGATAGTTCATGGCATGGAAGGGAAAATGAGAAACACATGCCCGGCGCATCTTGATTGGGTTCGGCCCAGAGCCTTCCGCCATGGGCTTCAATGATGGTCTTGCAGATCGGAAGGCCAAGGCCAAGACCATCCGGCTTGGTCGTAAAGAAGGGTTCAAACAGACGGGGAAACTGCTCGGCATTGAGTCCAACCCCATGGTCGATGACATGGACCGCCACGCGATTGTCCAGTGGCTCGATGACGATACGCAGATTCTGTCGTTCAACCGGTAAATCCCGATTGGCGTCAATGGCATTCTTGAGCAGATTGAGGAAGACCTGCTGAATCTGCGCGCCATCGGCAAGCACCTTGCAGTTGGCTGCCAAGTGACTCTCAATGACAACCTCAGGTGCGCGGGCCAGCATCCCGACAATCAGGCGCCTTGCCTCTTCGGCGATCTCAGCCAGACTGACCGGTTCCCGGGTCGCCAGACGCTTTCGCGCAAAATGGCGGATACGCTGCACAATGCCGCCGGCGCGCTCGGCCTCTCGGGCAATCTCGGTCGATGCCTCGGTAACGGCTTCCGGCGTTAGGTCGCCGCTTTCCTGGCGACGCAAGACTGTCCGCGCATAGGTACCGATAGTCGTCAGGGGCTGATTGAGTTCGTGCGCAAGATTGCCGGAGAGCTCCCCCAGCACCGAAAGGCGCGACAGATGTTCCATCTGTTCCTGACTTTCGCGCATTTTCTCTTCAGCCTGATCGCGGGCAGAGAGGGATTCCCGCAATTCTGCCGTACGCCGGTGGACCTGATGTTCGACACGTACCGTATGAATTATCCAAGCTGTCAGGATGGCAAGCAAACCCACCAACCAAGGCCAGAACCGGCGAATTAGCCCTTCCGGTGTGTTCTCCCGCAAATACGCGTAGGGGCCAATTCGCAGCTCGCGGAACAGGTCGTGCACCGGCTGATAGTCGGCCGGCACCACCCAGCTCATGCCATCTGATTCAGGCATGGCCAGCAAGGCTCGTGCAACAGCCTTGGCCAAGACCGAATCGGTCTGCCGCGTTACGGCGAGTGGCCAGTTCGGGTACAGGCGTGTCGATAAGGCACAGGGCAAATCAGGATCCTGGCGCCCCGACAGCACACGAAAATCCTCAAGCCGGAATTGTCCCTGCTTGGCCATCTGCTCAGGAAGGCAGGCGCGAACGATGCCCGCGTCGACTTCGCCGCGCAGCACCGCCTCAACGATCCGTTTCATCGGTAGACCGACAAAGCGCAATTCCTTGAGATCAGACTCAGCATCGACGCCTTCGCCTAGCATTTCCCGTGCGACCACCAGGTAGCCACCAAAAGCTTCCGGAGCAACGGCCGCGACCCGCTTCCCTGCAAGGTCCGCCAACACACGAAGGTCAGTCTGGTTTGCTCTGGCCAGAACCACCGATCCGAGGGCGCGTGCCGGATTGCTGTCTTCCGTGTCGAGAGTAGCGATCCGGCTGATGCCAAATTCGGCTTCCATGGTCACGTAATAACCCGGATTTGTGATCACCAGATCGACCTGCGCCCCGGCGATTGCCCGGCGCAAGCCTTCAGCATCGTACTGATCAAGCCGAAAACGGTGTTCGGGCAAGGCTTTATTCAGATAGCGAATGACCGGGGACCAGTCGGAAGCTGCGGCCCGCTCACCCTGAAAGGCGAAAACGCCAATTGCTACCTCACCACCGAATACCTTGGATGCCATTAAAAAAAATAGCGCAACAAAGTAAATCGATCGCTTTGTCATTGTGTGACAAGGTTGAACATCCATCAAGCGAGTATACCCAGCTGACCCGGCATAGGTTGCTTGATTGCTGCGCTGTGATTCGAAACTAGGGCGCGGCAAATCAAGAAAGCGGTGTGCTGGATTGCCCCTAACCTCTGGAGGTCATACGGCACCAAGGTGATTCCTATCCAGCCGTTCTTCCTGAGTGGGTGACCCGCGGCGCTTGGATGATCAAAGCTGTGGATCTCGTTGGAGCGCAATCGCTTTTGCTGACATGCTTGCTGGAATCAACCATCTCGATATTTGCCCCGCAAGCAAACTAGCCGTTTCCACTCTTCGCCAAATCGCTAAAGTATTCGTAGTGTTCGGTGTTAACCAGCGAGCGTCGAAACTCCACCGGAACGTCATTGAATGTCAGTGCGACCCGCCGGATCTCCAGCAGGGGTGCGCGAACCTTGATGTCGAGTACACCCGCGCTCTCGGCATTGGCGAGACGGGCTCGTAACCGCTCCGCCGAGCGTACGACGGTAATGCCGTATTCGCTTTGGTAGAGGTGATAGATAGTGTTCGGCCGGCCCTTGAACCTGGCTGCGGTAAGTTTGGGAAACATCGCCTGCGGGATCACGATGGTGTCGAAAATGATCGGTTCGCCCGCGAGCCTGAGCACATTCTTGACGCGGAATACCTTTGATCCGGCCTTGATG
>JANNGY010000416.1:0-23091 GCA_031404095.1 Betaproteobacteria bacterium
ATGCAGGAAACCAAGACCACGCTTTGCCAGGTTTCGGCAGCTTAACCCTCACGGATAACAGGAGAGATCATCATGGCAAGAATGAAATTTATCTGTGACGCCGAGCGCTGCATCGAGTGCAACGGTGCGTGACGGCATGCAAGAGCGAACATGAAGTGCCGTGGGGCGTGAATCGCCGCCGGCTGGTGACGGTCAATGACGGCAAGCCCGGCGAGCGTTCCATCTCGGTGGCATGCATGCATTGCACCGATGCGCCCTGCATGGCGGTATGCCCGGTGGATTGCTTCTACAAGACCGAGGAAGGCGTCGTGCTACACGACAAGGACCTGTGCATCGGTTGCGGTTACTGTTTCTATGCGTGCCCATTCGGCGCGCCGCAATTTCCGCAAGCGGGCGCCTTCGGCCTGCGCGGCAAAATGGACAAGTGCACTTTCTGCGCCGGCGGTCCGGAGGAAAACAATTCCGATGCCGAGTTCAGGAAGTACGGGCGCAACCGCCTTGCTGAAGGAAAATTGCCGGCTTGCGCGGAAATGTGCTCCACCAAGGCGCTGCTGGCCGGTGATGGCGACGTCATCGCCTCGATCTACAAGCAGCGGGTTCAGACCCGCCGCAAGGGCGAGGAAGTCTGGGGATGGGCGATGGCCTACAAGATGGATGGACGGATCGCCCCGCTGGGAGCAAAAACATGACCGCCCGCGGATTGGCGATCACCACCGTCTCGCTGATGGCCTTCACGCTTGGCGCGTGCGGTGAAATCGATCAGACAGTGAAGTCTGAAAAAATATACGCCGGGAAAAAAGACGCCCGCGCCGCGGATGGCGCGGCGTTCGCCGGAGACAAAAAGAAATGGGAAGCCGCGCTCGCTCAGCGCAATAATTCCCAGAACGAATACCTTCGCACCGACGTAAAAAAATAGGAGAAGAGGGCGATGACAAATTATCTCGGAAAACATGTCTTTACCTGGTGTGTCGGTGCGCTGATGCTGGCAGCCGGGTCGGTCGTCGCGCAGCAGCCCGCACCGGCCAAGGCGTCCGCCGCCGCGACGGCTGCTCCCGCCATCGCAGCCATCGCACCAATCGCGGCCAGCGAGGCGCCGAAGGCGGCGCCGGCGCTTCCTGCTGGCAGTACGGCGGCTATTGGCTGGAATCAGCCACCCAAGTGGTCGGAGGTGGAACAAAAACCGCAGTATGCGTCTGTACCCGGGCGCGAAATGAATGTGCTGGTGGAAGACCAGGGGTATTGGTGGCGGACTGTGCGCAACGGGCCGGTCACCTTTTACGGCGGCATTGCCCTGTTGATCGTGCCCGTGCTGCTGCTGTTGTTCTATGCCGTCAAGGGATCCTTCAAGTTGCACGGTAAACCCACCGGGCGCCTGGTTGAACGATTCAATAGCGCGGAGCGCATGTCACACTGGACGATGGCGATTTCCTTCGTCGTACTTGCCGTGACCGGCGTGATCACGCTGTTCGGCAAGTACGTCCTGTTGCCCGTCATTGGCCCATCCGCGTTTTCCTGGGTGATATCAACCGGGCTTCATGTGCACAATTTCATCGGGCCGCTGTTCCTGTTTTCGATCATTGTGGCGTTTTTCATATTTGTGAAGGACAACTTCATGTCCGGCGCGGACGTTGCCTGGCTATCGAAATTCGGCGGCATGCTGTCCGAAAAAGAAATTCCCTCCGGTCGATTCAATGGCGCCGAAAAGGTCTGGTTCTGGCTTGGCGTAGTGATCTTCGGTGTGCTGGTCAGCGCGTCCGGCGTGATCATGCTGTTTCCGAACTGGAATACCGCGCGTGAATTGATGGCGGAAGCGAATCTGGTGCATGCCATAGCGGCCATCGTATTTGCCTGCATGGCATTGGCGCATATCTACCTGGGCACCATCGGTACCGAAGGTGCCTACCAGGGAATGCGCAGCGGATACGTCGACGAGACCTGGGCAAAGGAACATCACGAACTCTGGTACGACGATGTGAAGGCGGGCAAACGCCCGGAAAAAATCACCGGCGCCGCACAGCCGGCGGCCGGCGACGATTGACGGAGGCGATGATGAATATTTCTCGACTGGTATTGGCATTGGGCATCGCAACACTCGGCACATCGGCGTGGGCCAAGTTGCCGCCACCTCCGCCGCCGGATGAAGCCGCGATCGCCGCCAAGGCGGCCAAAGCGGAAAAAGACAAGGCGGTAGCCGAGAAAGGCAAAGCCCTGCAGGCGGCGTCCGAAGACAAGGCGGTCAAGAACTTTCAGGCGAACATGAAGAAGGCCGGAAAGCCGATTCCGAAACCGACCCCGATCGTGGTGGCCGCGGCGCCTCCACCCGCGGCGGCAGCCGCGGCACCGGTCAAAACGGCGCCTGCCAAGAAGTAGTAGACTCAGAGCCCGCCCCGCGCGGGCTGATTTTTTGCATCCAAACGCCAGACCAATTCGTAATCATGAATGGTCAAGTCGACAACACACCTCAGGAGTAACCCATGAAACGACTCATTCCGGTGCTGGCTGTATTTTTTCTCGCCAGTTGTGCACAAACGCCGCCGCCGGCGCCCGTCGCAAAACTGAAAGACGGCGAACTGTCCGTTCCCGCCAACTATCAATCCTGGCCGTCAACACTGCTTGGCGTCCAGCGTCCTGAGGTCAAGCAAATTCGCGACATCTATGTCAATAGTACCGGTGCATCCGCCAAGGCCGGCGGCAAGTTCGCCAATGGCACCGTTTCGGTCATGGAAATTTATGGCGCGCAGGTTGGCGCCGACGGTAACCCGGTCAAAGGCGCCGATGGCAATATGGTCAAGGGCAAATTGCTCAAGGTATTCGTGATGGGCAAGGGTGACGGCTGGGGCGACTCTGCGCCGGCAGGCCTGAAGAATGGCGATTGGATATATGCCGGTTACATGGCTGATGGCAAGACGGTGGCGCCGGACCCGATCGCCGCTTGCCGCGGCTGCCACCTGCCGCTCGGTGAGGCCAAGGATTTCTTTCATCGCTACGATGAGTATTTCCAGAAGCGCAGGTCGTAGGCCAAAGCCATGATGGGCGCGACGACAAACGCAATAAGAGCGGGAAGCTTGGCGGGGTTGCTGATCGCGGCCTCCGCCATCGCCATGGCGCAGGTCCCGCCGGTCGACGCGAAGAAGGCCAAGTCGCTGTACGAAGAACACGAATGCGCCGGCTGCCACCAACTGGACACCAAAGTGGTTGGTCCCGGCTTGAAACAGGTGGCCGACAAGTATCGGGGCGACAAGGATGCCCCTTCGCGGCTGCTCGCAAAAATCAAGATGGGCGGCGTCGGCGTATGGGGTGAAATTCCCATGCCACCCAACGCCGGCATCACCGATGATGAGTTGAAGGTGGTGATTGCCTGGGTATTGGCCATGTAGTTTGGCGCCGCCGATAAAAACCCCACAAATTTTGTGGGGTTTTTTTGCCCCTTTTGCGCTTCCGTTCGCGGCCAAAAAAAGAGACCGTTCGCCCTTGCGTAGGCGAATCGGCTAACGAACCCGCTGGCGCGAAGTGATACCATTCAATCCTGTCATGTGGCCAATTTTCAAGGGGTAATAAATGGGATCAATTTTTCAATCGCTCAATCGCACGATCATCGCGGGCTTCGTCTTGCTGGCCGTCATTGTCGGCCTGGCGGCCGTGGTTTCGCCCTCCGGCGCGACCGTCGGCTCCCACGCCTGGGGCTATCTGCTAGTGCGCTGGCTTCACGTCTTGGCTGGTGTGATGTGGATCGGACTTCTGTGGTATTTCAATTTCGTGCAGATGCCGTCGATGCCGAAGATTCCCGACGAGCAAAAGCCGGCGATCAGCAAGGTGATCGCGCCAACCGCGCTGCTCTGGTTTCGCCATGCCGCGCTGTGGACGGTCATCACGGGTGTCACGCTTGCGTCGATGAACGGCTACATCCTCAAGGCCCTGCTGTTTCAGGAACGCGCATTCCTGCCCATCGGCATCGGCATGTGGCTGGCGCTGGTGATGGCATTCAATGTCTGGTTCATCATCTGGCCCAATCAGCAGAAGGCGCTGGGCATGGTTCCGGTCGAAGCCGACGCCAAGGCCAAGGCGGCGCGCTTGGCGATGCTGACCTCGCGTTTCAACACCATGTTCTCGATCCCAATGCTCTATTGCATGGTCGCACAACAGAACGGCGGATTCTGATCGCGGTTCGCACTGCCGACGCCGGCATCCTCCCGGGTGCCGGCGTCGGCATTTGTCGTGTTGATAGATCGTCACGCATGGCGCGGCTGATTGAGGATGGGCGCGCCGTGGCGGCGCCGACCAGCCACCAACCCATTGGAGATCACGATGAAATCCCTTGAAACCACCACGCTGGCCGGCGGCTGCTTCTGGTGTCTCGAAGCCGTCTATGACGAACTGATCGGCGTGGAGGATGTCGTCTCGGGCTACATGGGCGGCGCGGCAACCGGCGCCAATTATGAAGCGGTATGTTCAGGCGCCACCGGGCACGCCGAAGTCATCCAGGTGAAGTTCGATCCGACGGTCATCAGCTTTCGCGAAATCCTCGAAGTCTTTTTCGCGATTCACAATCCGACCACCCTGAACCAGCAGGGCAATGATGCCGGCACGCAGTACCGGTCGGCAGTTTTCTGGCATACGGCGGAGCAGCAGCGAATTGCCGGCGAAGTCATCGCGGCCATTGATGGCAAGGTCTGGGACGATCCGATCGTGACGCAACTGGGGCCGGCGGAGACCTTCTATCCGGCCGAGGACTATCACCAGGAATTTTTCAAGCGCAACCCGCACCAGGGCTATTGCATGGCGGTGGTCTCGCCGAAGCTCAGCAAGTTTCGCCAGAATTTCTCGTCGAAATTGAAGAAGTAAAGAACATGCGAAGATCGGGAAGGTGACCGAAGAAGGGCGGGAGGCGAAGCCCCGAGGTCGCCCACGCCGGGGAGACGACGCGTGCCGCGGTAAGACTTCAACAAGATTCGCGTAATTCAATGGCGCGCGTACGGACTACGCGACGAAGAATTCTGGATCGCGCAGATACAAAATTCGTCAAATGGCACTTCCTCGGCGAGGAGGGCTCATCGCCGAAAACCTGCGGTGCCTGGTCGCCCCCAGGCGGTTTGGCGTAGTATCGACGTGCACAATCATCGCAATATGTGGGGAGTGATTTTTCGTGGCATCGAAAAAGGGGGAAAGAAAGTCCGGCGCGGGCATCCAGGCTAATCCCGTCGTTTCCTCATCAGAAAACGGCACACAAGCTGCCGAGCCTGCTACCGGCGCGTTTCCGATCGTCGGCATCGGCGCCTCCGCCGGTGGCCTCGAGGCATTCGAGCAGTTCTTTCGTCACGTCTCCCCCGACAGTGGCATGGCCTTTGTGCTGGTCCAGCATCTCGACCCCGAACACGCGAGCCTGCTCGCGGAAATTCTGCAACGATCGACCACCATGCCGGTCGTCGAAGCAACGGACCAGATGACGGCTCTACCTAATCGCGTCCATGTCATTCCGCCAAATTGCGATATGACTATCTTTCACGGCGCGTTGCAGCTAGGCGTTCCGGAACAACCGCGCGGACAACGCATGCCGATCGATGCCTTCCTGCGATCGTTGGCGGAAGATCAGGGACACAAGGCTATTGGCATCATCCTGTCCGGTACTGGTACCGATGGCACCTTGGGGCTGCGTGCCATCGCCGGTGCGGGCGGCGTTGCTTTGGTTCAAAATCCTGCAAGCGCCAAGTACGATGGCATGCCGACCAGCGTCATCAACGCCGGCTATGCCACCCGCATTTTGGACGTGGAAGCCATGCCAAAGGCGCTACTGGACAACAAGCGTCACGTCAGCCTCCATCAGGACGCGCCGCTGACGCCGATTGCCGCCAGCGGCCTGAACCGTATTCTCATGTTGCTCCGTACCGCTACCGGGCACGATTTTTCCCAATACAAGAAGAGCACCATCGGCCGTCGAATCGAGAGGCGTATGTCGCTGCACGCTATCGAGGACCGGGAGCAATACGCCCGCTATCTCAAGGAGAATCCGGCCGAGATGCACATTCTGTTCAAGGAACTGCTGATCAACGTCACCAGTTTTTTTCGCGATGCGGAAGCCTTCGTCGCCCTGAAACAGGACATCCTGCCGCAATTGTTCAAGGACAAACCCGATGGCTACCTGTTTCGCGTCTGGGTGGCGGGATGCGCCAGCGGCGAGGAGGCCTATTCGATCGGCATCCTGCTACGCGAATTCATGGATGAGATTCATCGCGATTTCAAAATTCAGATATATGCCACCGACTTGGACGATGATGCCATTGCCATTGCCCGCGCGGGCATCTACCCGCCTAACATTGTCCAGGATGTAGAACTGGAGCGCATACGCCGCTTTTTCGTCAAGGACGATGCCGGGTATCGCGTAAAAAAAGAAATCCGCGAAATGGTGGTGTTTGCCGTCCAGAACGTCATCAAGGACCCGCCTTTCACCCGGCTCGATTTTCTGTCCTGCCGGAACCTGATGATCTATCTCGGGCCGGAACTGCAGAACCGTCTTATCCCGGCTTTTCATTACGCCCTAAAACCGGGTGGCATTCTTTTTCTGTCGCCTTCGGAAAGTATCGGCAACCACGTCGAACTGTTCACCGCCGAGAACCGGAAATGGAAGTTCTACCGCGCCATCCAAACCGTCCTCTCGGCCCGAAAGATCGCCCTCGCCGGCCTGTCCTGGACCGCAGAAAGCGCGGGCAGGCCGCCAGAGGAAGCAATCAAAAAGGCCAAGGAAACCAATTTTGCGGAATTGACCCGTCGCGTCCTGCTTCAGTCATACGCCCCTGCCTCGGTCGTGACAGACCTGAGCGGCAATATCCTCTACATTCACGGCGACACTGGCAAATACTTGCGCCCGGCGCCGGGCCACGCAACTCTCAATGTGGTCGATATGGCCCGCAATGGCCTGCAACTCGAATTGCGCGCCGCTATCCTGCATGCAAGTCAGGGCACCCCGACATTGGACCGGGAAGTGTCGGTCAAGGCCGATGGCGATGCACAGCAGGTGATGTTCAGCCTGCGGCCGATCGCCGACGCTGAGGAAGGGGGGACGCTGCTGCTGATGAGTTTCCAGGACCGGACCGGCACCGTCGCTGCCAAGCCCAAGCGAGGCAAACAGCTTGTCGCTTCGATCGAAGCCGGAAGATTTGAAGCCTTGGAGCGCGAACTCTCCTACACCAAGGAAAACCTTCAAGCCACCATTGAAGAACAGCAGGCATCCAACGAAGAATTGAAATCCTCCAACGAGGAAATGCAATCGACCAACGAGGAGCTGCAATCGACCAACGAGGAGCTGGAAACTTCCAAGGAAGAGTTGCAATCGCTCAATGAAGAGTTGGTGACGGTCAATGGCGAGTTGCAGGCGAAGATCGAGCAATTGGCCGGCATGCAGAACGACATGAAGAACCTGCTCGACAATATGAGTCTGGGCACGGTGTTCCTCGACCAACACCTGGTTATTCGCCGATTCACCCGCGAGGCGGCGCGGGTGTACCGCTTGATCAGCTCGGATGTCGGAAGGCCGTTAAGCGACATCAAGACCGATTTGGTGAACGAGGACCTGATTGCCAAGGCGCAAGGGGTCCTGGATACGCTGACTGCCTATGAAGCAGAACTGCGCACTGAAGGCGGCATCTGGTATCTGGTGCGCATCCAGCCTTATCGGACACTGGACAATGTCATCGACGGCGTCGTGTTGACGTTTACCGACATCAGCAAACGCGTCGAAGCGGAGTCTGCCGTGCTGGCGGCGAAGGAGTTGGCAGAGGATATTGTCGACACGGTACTGGAGCCATTGATGGTGCTTGACGGCGCCTTGAAGGTGGTTGCCGCCAGTCGGTCTTTCTACCGGGATTTCCAGGTAACGCCCGACGACACGCTGGGCCGCCCCATTTACGACTTGGGCAACCGCCAGTGGAATATTCCAAAATTGCGGGAACTGCTGGAAAAGATCCTGCCGCGTGAGAAGAGCCTCGAAGGCTATGTGGTCGAACACGATTTCCCCGCGATCGGCCGGCGCAAGATGGTGCTCAATGCTCATCGCATCATCGACAAGATCGGCAATACGCATCTCATACTTCTGGCGATTCGAAGTGTGGGCCCGGCCACGCCGGCCACCTAGTCTATTGAAATTCGACTGTTGCGTTTCTTGCGGGGCCGAAGCCAACCACTCCCTCCTTTTTAGGGGAGGGTGAAACAGGGGTTTCGCGAAGCATGCTTCGCGCCTGCTGAACGGCATTCCGATGAGTCGAAATGCGCGCCCTGCAAGGGTGAGGAGGATTTTCGGTCGTCATCGAGTTACAGCCGCCGCAAATCCCTCTCAATCTTCCTTTTTTTAAAGAGAAAAGTGCCTCGCTGTCAGTACGCTTGAAATGAGTGTTGAGAATTTCAACTAGCCAGCAGATCAACCCGTGATGGGCTTTTCCGGCGCTGCCTGGAAAACCTATTTCCCGGAGGGTCCGGGTTCAGCCGGCGTTTCATGCATTTCCGCCTCCGCTTCACGGATTCTTGCGATATCGATCAGGGTAAGACGCAGTTCGGGCGGCGCATCCATCGCCTCCCGGCGCCGGCAGTTGGCATAGACGCGGAAGGTGGAGGCATCGGCGTGCATCAGGTCGAGCACGACCGCCCGGTTTTCGCTACCGGCCTGCTTCATGATGACCATGAACAAGCGATGCCATCGGTCCCGGCCCTCAGGCGAGACAAACAGGGAAAATCGGCGACCGACCAACTCGCCGCGATCTGCGCCAAGCATGGTCGCAGCCGCCAGATTGATCTCGCTGATCAGGCCCTCTCGGCCAATGCTTGCGTAGCCAACCGGGGCGAAATCAAAAAAATCGACATATCGATCCCGCGCTTCTTCCATGGCGTTGTGCGCCCGTCGCAGCTCCTCAATCTGCATCTCAAGCTCGATCTTGTGTACCGCGAGTTCATGTAGCAGCATTTCGGTTGGATTGGTCGGCGACGCCGGAAAAATGACTGTGGAGACCAGCTTTTCCGAATCGTTTCGCAACGCCTCGCGCTTTTCCATCCAATCGGTCTTGTGTTTCATGCCCTGTTCTCCTCTTCTCGCATGGTACCGCTACGTCGCAATTTTGTGCGGAAGCAGCCGTTCCGCCTCCTTCTTGACCACGGCGTAACACTCGCAAGTACGCTTTTCAAGTCCCGGACGGTCGAGCACAGTAATATGGCCGCGCGAATAACGGATGAGCCCCGCATCCTGCAGGTTGTGCGCGGCTTCGGTCACGCCTTCGCGACGTACGCCGAGCATGTTGGCGATCAATTCCTGGGTCATTATCAACTCGCTGCCCTGTAGGCGATCAATACTCAGCAGCAACCAGCGGCATAGCTGCTGGTCCACCGAATGATGGCGGTTGCACACAGCAGTTTGCGCCATCTGCGTAATCAACGCCTGGGTGTAGCGAAGCAACAAATGCATCACCGGGACAGATTGCTCGAATGCTTCCTTGATCGCTTGCGCATTCAAACGAAATCCCTCGCCGGCACTCTGCACTACGGCGCGGCTAGGTGTGGAGCCGCCACCCATTACCATCGAGATACCGACAAAGCCGTCCTTGCCAACGATGGCGATTTCGGCTGTGGCGCCATTCGTCAACTCATAGAGCAGAGAGACGATGGCCGTGGTGGGAAAGTACGCATGGCTGAGGGTCGCATTCGCTTCGCATAGCACCATCCCCAGCGGCAGATCGACTCGTTCCAATTGCGGAGATAGTCGCCGCCAATCGTCATCCGGAAGTGAGGCGAGCAGGTCGTTTAGTCTGGGATCGTGCAAACTGGGCATCGGAGCTAAGTTTCAAGAAAGTCGATTTTCACCGAATATAGCAACATTCGTGGACACAGTCGCTGCCGGGTGGCAAGCAGTTCCACTTCCAGAACCCGCTGCAACAGAACGACAAGCGCCTCTGATCCATCAATAATCGGCCGCCGATTTCCCAAGACGCCGAATTTTCCCGAGGATTCTACGTAGGAGAGCCCCTACCGCACAAGCCGCACTCGTCCGATTCCCTTGCCTTGGCCGTGACCACATGCTTTTGACTGGATACGCCGTCGTATCCTCACGCCAGGAGAAGCAAATGCGAAGCAGCGGCAAGCAACCGGTCAAACCGGACGAGTCCTCATTCAGCCAGCTCATCCTGCCCGAGGAATTGAATCGGCAGGATGGCGATCAGGAACGTGACGAAGGCAGCTACAACGACAAACGCGACTATCAGACCGGCACGCGGGCATTCCGTGAGATAGAGAATGACGAGATGGCGGCCGCCCGCGATACCGCACCCGACGACACCATTGAGGTTCTTGAGGTGAAAGCGCCTGAGGCAAAAATTGGCAAGAAGAACGTCAAGGACGAACGCAAGTCGCGCGGCAAATCGAAGCGCCCTTTCAAGGAAGAATGACGCGCCGCTGGACCCGCAGGGCTTTTGACTTCAAGGCGCAATGGTGGTCTGTCCCTGAAATTTTCGTTGATCAAGCTGTATTATCTGGCGCTACGCAACATCAGCAAGAAATGGACGATGCCGGTTCAAAACTGGAAAGAGGCGCTGAATCGTTTCACCATCATGTTCGATGAGCGCATGCCGCAGCAATAATCGAAATCCCGATTACACAAAATCGCGGACACCCCCCACCCCCCTATCACCTACGGCAGCGCGTGGCGAACTGCCCTAAATATCCACGCAAAATCGACAGCAACACACCGCCTGTGCTGTCACTTGTTGGTGTTCTCAATACACCGGCACATATTCGATCGCACCGGTATCGCCGTCATAAATCATGTCGTATGGGAACCAGTAGATCTCTTCGTAGCCGTCGTCATCTATGTAGGCGTAGCCGATATAGACGACGCCCAAATATTCCAGCTGAGCCAGCCGGTATGAGGCACGTTGGAAGCCCTCAACGTGCGCCATTTTCGTTTTGGTCTTGTACTTGGTGACCGCCACGTCGCCCTTCTTGTCGTGCTTGACCTTGACGCCCGTGATCTTGCCGTCCTTCACGTCCACTGAAGCCGTGCTGGCGCCTTTCTTTTCCAATACATGCTTGCCGTTTTTCTTCAGCTTCTCGCCGAGCAACTGCTTTCCATTTTTATGATTCGCCTTGCCTTTGCCCTTGCTTTTCTCCTTATCCTTATCCTTATCCTTGCCCTGACCTTTATCAGCAGCGCCGGCGGCACCGACAAATGCGGAAATACCGAGCAGGGCAACACTCGTGGTGAACAGTCTGCGATTGGGACTCATGGTTCAGGCTCCAGGTTGGGTGGGATGTGATGGTAAGAAACGCAGGGCGGACAGATCAGGTTGACCCTTCGGTCGCCACCATTGCTAGGCTACTCAATCCGGTGTTTTCGTCTGTGCGTCATCACACACACTTGCTCGCCTTGATCGCGAGCGCGCGCATTCTTAATGCCAAGCGCGTCCCGATTCGGGTCAATGAGGCAGCAGTTTGCGGTCAAGTATGGAGTCCAAAGCATGCTATGGGACCACATTCTATGGGGCCAGGCTCGCATTAAAAAACAATGGCCGCAGGGTCAAGACACCAGTTGCGAAAAACTTATTGTGTTTCCCAGCACAGTCAACCGCAGAACGCCATTCCACGCAGTCTTGCGGCTTTCCGAAGCGCGAGCGGCGTAACGCCTATCACCTGCTGATCGCGACGCTGGCCGTACATTGAACCGAGGATCTCGCGCCTTTCAACTGCGCGCTCGACGCACATCCGCCACACCCATTTCGCCACGCCCTTTCAGTCACACCCTTTCAGTCACACCGTTTCCATTGCGCCTACATCGGCAACAGTTGCCGTCCTATGTGGTGCAGCACGCATAGGCGTCATATTGCCGCCTATAGACCGCTGCCCGCACCAATGCGATGCAGTTCAAACAACCCGCACGGAAAGGCGGCACCATGGAATCTGGAGATATCATTCAATTGCTCGAGACACTGGCCAAACGGGCCCGCATGGAGGAAATGATTTTTCGCGCCGCCGTCACCGACGCGAATGGGCTTTCACTGACCGCCTACTCGGTTTCCTGCGCCACGCTGTGTGCCCGTCGCGCCGCCGAACTGGATGGCATCGCCACGCTTTACCGGGCGGCCAATAAGCCTCGTTACTCCTTTTCCGCACAGGCCCTGCGCGCATGGATCTGGCTGCGCAATTGTTTTAGTGCCCGCAGCGATCGGCAAATCATTGACGAATGCGGGCGTCACGTGGATGCTTCCAGGCGTGCTTGCCTGCGTGCATTGCACGTCGACTTGCCTGTCACCTTGCGGACCTCGCTGACCAATCACCTCGCCACGATCGACGACAGCCTCAGAGGACTGGCGCAAATGCGCAATCACTCCTGGAAACGTGACTACATGGGTAAACCGCCGGGCAACCAGTCCACTCTCGGGCCACAGTAGTCCAGCCGCCACCCCCTTTGCGCCCGTCCGCGGTCTTCGCAGTGGGTTGCGCTAGCCTGCATATTTCATGGGGTCGCGTTCGACGGGGTGAGGCGGGGGTTTCGCGGCGCATGCGCCGCGCCCGCCCGAACCGGAAACCGATGCAGCGGTTTCCGAGGGTCGATGGGCGAGCGATTTTTCGTTCGACTGACCAAGGCAAGGCGAGCCATGCCACGCGAAGAGAACGGAAACGATTCTAATGGGCCAGGCTCACACTAAATTTCCGCAGGGGCGGGCGTTTCGAGGCAGCGTAGTCATGAGTCTCAGGAGGCTGCACCCTCGTCCACAGCGGCACTGTTCCGCTCGTCCGCATTTCCTGGATCGCCATTTGACGAGCTTCGCAGACGATAAATGCCTGAAGAGCCGCGCCAGTGCTGGGGTTTCGTTGCTGGCCAATCAAGAAAAAGTGAAAAGTGGGCCGTGATCGATGCGTTCTTTTGGTCTGCGCGAGGTTCCTTCAAAGACCACCGAATTACGGTGCCAAGCCAAGCCGCTTGACGCTGCCCGATCCCGCGACGGACTTGCTCACCTTGGCATCGCCGTAATACTTGACGTCGCCGGAACCGGCCACGCTGACGGTCAGGCTGTCCTTGGCCCAGACGGTTGCGTCGCCGGAGCCGGACACCGAGACCTTGACGGCGCTGGCTTCGAGCTTGGCGATCTTGAGGTCGCCGGAACCGGCGATCTTGATATCGACCGAATTGGCCTTGCCGCCTGCCGCGAAGTTGCCGCTGCCGGCAATCGACACGCTGAGCGTATCGACATCGAGCGATTCGATTTTCATGTCACCCGAACCGGCGATGCTGGTTTTCAGCTTGGCCGATTTGAGCTTCGCGGCATGCAGGTCGCCGGATCCGGCCACCGAAAGCGCTTCCACGTTCTTTGCGTTGATGACGATCTTCAGGGTCCTGGTCGAAATCGAGCCGTTGCGGTCGGTCAGGCGGATTTTCAGGCTGCTGCCGTCAACCACGGTTTCAATGAGCGGCAGGAGATTGTCGTCGGTTTCGATGGTCAGGCCTTCGCTGTCGCCCTGGATGATCTGCGTTTTGGCAGGGACACTGAGGGAAATCGACGTAAAACCCGTGACGTTGCGGGATTCGGACTTGATGACGCCCGATCCGGCAACAGATTTGCCCCAACTCCAGTCCCAGGCGTGGGCCGCGGGTGCCACGGCGAGCAGGCCGGCGCCAGCGAGGGTGGGCACAAGGGCAGCGACGGCGATGCGTAAACGATTGATGAGAATCACGTCAAACTCCATTTTTTTGGGAACCAGCCTTTTGACGCGGCAGCCCATCGGTTTGGATTTAACCGGCCGATAGTCGCTGCCTGATTTCCATGGCAACTGCCAGCGCCGATTCAATCGTGGAGTCGCAGACCGTGACATGGCCCATCTTGCGGCCGGGCCGCGCCTGGCGTTTGCCGTACAGGTGCAAGTGCGCGCCGGAATGTTTCAGTACCGCTGCCCAGTCCGGCGGTTCCAGGTGGCCGGGACCGCGCCAGCAATCGCCCAGCAGGTTCAGCATCACGGCAGGACTGTGCAGGGAAGGGTCGCCCAGCGGCAGGTCGCAAAGCACCCGCACCTGCTGTTCGAACTGCGAGGTGCGGCAGGCGTCGATGGTGTAGTGGCCGCTGTTGTGCGGCCGTGGCGCCATCTCGTTGATGAGGAGCCGATCGCCTTCGATAACGAAGAATTCCACCGCCATGACACCCACATACTGCAGCTTGTCAGCAAGCCGGGTAGCGAGGTCGCATGCTTCGGCGGCAAGTGCCTCGCTGATGCGCGCCGGCGCAATGGTGATGTCGAGGATGCCGTTGACGTGCTGGTTTTCAGCCACTGGAAACAGCGCCGCCTTGCCGTCGGCGGCACGGCCGAGGATGACGGAAACTTCCTTCGTCAGCGGAAGAAACTGCTCGAGGATGCAAAGCGCGCCTTTCCATTCGGCGCAGGTCGCTTCCAGATCAGCGCGCGAACCGATGCGGGCCTGGCCCTTGCCGTCATAGCCGAAACGCGCGGTCTTCAATACCGCCGGAAGCTTGACCGTGGCCAGTGCCGCCTCGACGTCGGCGGCGCAGCGAATCACGGCATACGGCCCGACGGGAAAACCATTCGCGGTGAAAAATCCCTTTTCGGCGATCCGGTCCTGCGCGATGGCGACCGCGTCGCCGCCCGGTCGCACCATGGTGTGGCGGGCGAGCGCGATCAGCGTCTCGGCAGGCGCATTCTCGAACTCGGTGGTGATGGCCGCGCAGGTGCGCGCCATTTCCTCCAGCGAAACGGGATGCGTGTAGGCGGTGTTGAGGTGTCCGGTGGCGAATTCGGCCGCCGGGGAGAGCGGGTCCGGGTCGAGCACCGTGACGCGGTAATCGAGATTGCGTGCCGCCATGGCAAACATGCGGCCCAGTTGGCCACCGCCTACCAATCCGAGCGTTGCGCCGGGAAGGATCACAGGATGTCGGGCAACTGCATCGCGGCAACCAGTTCTTTCAGGCTGTCGCGGTAGTCGCTGAGCTTGCCGACAAGCGATTCATCGTTGCCGGCGAGCAGGCTCACGGCGAACAGCGCCGCGTTGGCGGCGCCGGCTTCGCCGATGGCGAAGGTCGCCACCGGCACGCCCTTCGGCATTTGCACGATCGAGTAAAGCGAATCCTGGCCGGCAAGATGCTTGGACGGCACTGGTACGCCCAGCACCGGCAGCGTGGTCTTGCTGGCAATCATGCCAGGAAGGTGGGCGGCGCCACCGGCGCCGGCGATGATGCACTTAAGCCCGCGTTCGCGCGCCGACTCGGCGTATTCAAACATCGCATCCGGGGTTCGATGGGCGGAAACGACTTTGTGTTCGAAAGGGACGCCGAAGTCCTTCAACACCTTGGCGGCATGCTGCATCACGTCCCAGTCTGACTGGGAGCCCATGACCACACCGACAACGGGATTGGTTTCGTCAGCCATGGTCAGTCCACCAGATGCCGGGCTACGTCGAGCTCCTGGCGATAGGCGTCAAAGATGCCTTTCAGCGCCGCCGGCATCCCGACCTGCGGGGCCCAGTCGAGGTCTTTCATCGTGTTGTCGATTTTCGGCACGCGATTCTGCACGTCCTGGTAACCCTTGCCGTAGTACTCGCCCGACGTGGTTTCGACCAGTTTTACCTTGGCCGCGGCGGCCTGGTATTCGGGATAGGTGGCGGCCAGCTCAAGCATCATCGTCGCCAGTTCGCGCACCGAGAAATTGTTTTTCGGATTGCCGATGTTGTAGATCTGTCCGGTGGCAACGTTGTTCTCGTTGGCGATGATCTTCATCAGCGCCGAGATACCGTCGTCCACATAGGTGAAGGCGCGTTTTTGCTGGCCGCCATCGACCAGCTTGATAGGCTCGCCGCGCACGATATGGCCGAAGAATTGCGTGATGACGCGGCTCGAGCCTTCCTTGGCGGTATGAATGCTGTCAAGGCCCGCGCCGATCCAGTTGAAAGGCCGGAACAGCGTGAAATCGAGTTCGCCGCGCGAACCGTAGGCATATATCACCCGGTCCATGAGTTGCTTGGAGCAGGAGTATATCCAGCGCTGTTTTTCGATCGGACCCAGCACCAGGTTGGATTGGTAGGGATCAAATTCCTCGTCCGCGCACATGCCGTAAACCTCGGAGGTGGACGGAAATATCACGCGCTTCTTGTACTTCACGCAGGAGCGCACGAACGGCAGGTTGGCTTCGAAATCGAGTTCGAAGACGCGCAGCGGGTCGGTCACATAGGTGGAGGGTGTCGCGATCGCCACCAGCGGCAGCACCACGTCGCATTTGCGGATGTGGTACTCGATCCACTCTTTGTTGATGGTGATGTCGCCCTCAAAGAAATGAAAGCGCGGATTGCCCATGAATGTCTGCACGCGCTCGGTATTCATGTCCATGCCGTAGACATCCCAGTCAGTGGTGGCGAGGATGCGCTTGGAAAGATGGTGGCCGATGAAGCCATTGACGCCGAGAATGAGGACTTTTTTCATAGGTTCTGGAATGGTGGAAATAGGTTTTGGCCTGGTGACAGTGTACCCGTCTCGATGTCCCGGCCTGCCGCGAAAATTTCTGAATTATTGATGTTTCCAGTAATCGCGACAAGCCGAAAAGAATTTCCGTCGTTCCCGCGAAAGCGGGAACCCAGCGTCGTTCGGCGAGAGACACTGGGGTGGAGGCATGCCTTCACCCTTCGCGGGAACGACGTAGCGAGAGTGAGGGCGTTGTCGTGAAATCAGGAAGCGTCAAAAGGCATGACGGTCATGTTACCCGTCCCGACAGCGAATGACGATAACCGCCGCCGCGAAATGGACAGTTTCCGGAAGCGGGTGGTGGCGCGCATCACGCGCCGAGCGGATAAACGCCGACGCCAAGTCGCGCGGCCAGCATGATTTCATTGTGCAACTGTCCGTCGATTTCGGCCTCGACGATACGCAACATCCGCCCGTCCCCGCAAAGCGCGATGACCTTTTCGCTGCCGACATTGAGCATGCCCGGATTCTGGTGTTGAAAACTCGCCGGCGCCAGCCGGGTTTGGGTCACCTTGAGCGCCTGCCCGGCGACACTTGTCATCGCGCCCGGGTAGGGCGGGGCCACGGCACGAACCAGATTGTGAATCCGCTGGGCTGTGTCAAGCCAGTTGATAACGCCATCCTGCGGCTTGCGCCCGCCGAAATAGCTGCCCTTGGCCAGATCCTGCGCACGCAGATGCGCGGTTCCGGCGACAAGCAACGGCAAGGCACGATCCAGCGTGGCCTCGGCGGCCGTCGCGACCTTGCCGAATACCTCCAGCGCCGTGTCGTCAGGCAGGATCGGCACCGGCATCTGTTCGACAATCCGGCCGGCGTCGGGCTTTTCCACCATTTCGTGCAGCGTCGCGCCGGTTTCGGTTTCGCCGTTGATGATGGCCCAGTTGATCGGCACGCGGCCGCGGTATTTGGGCAGCAGCGAGCCGTGCATGTTGTAGGCGCCGCGCGTAACCGTCGCCAGCATGGCGGGGCTGAGCATATGCCGGTAATAGAAAGAGAACAGGAAATCCGCCTTGAGCGCGGCCACCTGTGCGATGAATTCCGGCAGGTTGGGGTCATCCGGCGTTGCCACCGGAATATGGTGGGCGGCCGCCAGTTTGGCGACGCTGTCAAACCAGATGTTTTCGTCTGGATTGTCCTGATGGGTCACCACCAGTTTCACCTCAATACCGTGCTTCAACAGCACCGGCAGGCAAGCCGCGCCGACGTTGTGATAGGCAAAAACAACCGCCGAGGTCATTCGAGTTTTTCGAGTACCGCCTGGATCAGGTAGCGCGGTCGTTCACGGACTTGTTGGTAAATGCGCCCGATGTATTCGCCCAGCAGGCCGATGCCGAACAGGGTGACGCCGATCAGGAAAAAGGCGATGCCAAACAGCGTAAATAGTCCTTCCGCTTCCGGCCCGACAATCAGGCGGCGGATGGCCAGGTACACGACAAAGCCAATCGACATCAGCGAAATGGCTATGCCGATGAGGGAAAAAACCTGTAGCGGTACCGTCGAAAATCCGGTGACCAGGTCGAAGTTCAAGCGGATCAGCTTGTAAAGCGAATACTTGGACTCGCCCGCCGATCGCTCTTCATGGGCGACTTCGATTTCGGTCGGGTTGTGCGAGAACGAATACGCCAGCGCCGGGATATAGGTGCTGACCTCGCGTGACTGGTTGATCGCGTTGATGATGTCGCGGCTGTAGGCGCGCAACATGCAACCCTGGTCGGTCATCTTGATATGCGTGAGACGCTCGCGCGACCGGTTCATCGCTTTCGATGCCCAGCGCCGCCATGCCGTGTCCTGGCGCTTGCGGCGAATGCTGCCGACGTAGTCAAAACCCTTGTCCATCTCCGCCATCAGGCTGCCGATCTCTTCCGGCGGGTTTTGCAAGTCGGCATCCAGCGTGACGATGCGATCACCACGACAGCGCTCGAAGCCTGCCATGATCGCCATGTGCTGGCCATAGTTGCCGTTGAACAGGATGACGCGGGTCACATCCGGGCGTAGCTGGAATTGATCGCGCAGCATGGCCGCCGACCGATCGGTCGAGCCATCATTGATGAAGATGATCTCGTAGGACGAAGCCAACCGGTCCAGTGCAGGGTAGAGACGCGCAAACAGCGTGGCCAGCCCGGCTTCTTCGTTAAAGACCGGGATGACAACTGAAATCAACGGTGCGTTCATCAGGCGGCGTGGATGGCAAGAACGTCCTGCAGCGCATCGCAGGCGCGCGCGACATCGGCCATCGTCATCTGCGGGTACAACGGCAAGGTTACCGTTTCGCTGCCGATACGCTCGGCGTTTGGAAATTCGCCCGGGCGATGTCCCTTTTGGCGGAACAGGGTGGATAAATGCATCGCTTCATAAGAAACGCCAATGCCGATCTGGCGCGCAACCATTTCGTCGATAAATTGCCAGCGCGAAATCTTCATGCGCGAAAGCGGCAACAAAACGCAGAACATGTTCCAGCTATGACCTTCGTATTCACCCTCATGGGCCGCGGCAGGCAATGACAGGCCGAGTCGTTCCGCCTCCGGCTTCAGCAGAGAGTAATAGCGGTCTGCCAGTTTGCGCCGCTGCGCGCACCAGCCATCGAGCAACGGCAGCTGCTCAAGACCCAGGCGCGCCGAGACATCGCTCATGTTGAACTTGCCGCCGGGAAAATCCACATCGCGGGTGCCGTCCGCGAGTTTGCTGATGCCATGGAAACGCAACACCTCGGCACGGCGCGCCTCGGCCTCGTCGGCAAAGATAGCGGCACCGCCTTCGATGGTGGTCATGTTCTTGTTCGGGTGAAAGCTGAAGGTGACGATGTCGCCGAAGGCACCGATCCGGCGGCCTTTCCAGGAAGAACCGATGGCGAGCGCGGCGTCCTCGATGACCCGCAGCTTGTGTTTGTCAGCGATGGCATACAGCCTGTCCATGGCGCATGGCAGTCCGGAAAAATGTGTCGGCACGATGGCGCGGGTATTGGCGGTGATGGCGCGCTCGACCTGGCCAAGGTCAAGGTTGCGGGTGGCGAGCTCGCAGTCGACAAATACGGTTCGGGCGCCGGCCTTCTCGATCATGTTGCCGACCGAAAAGAAAGTCATCGCCGAGGTGATGACTTCATCCTCGGGCCGGCCGCCGCCGGCCGCGCCAATCTTGCAGACTTGCAGCGCGACTTCCATGGCCGCCGTGGCGGAAGTGAATACGCGTGCCGGTCGTCCTCCGTGGTAGCCGGATAGTGCTGCTTCAAACGCCAGTACCCGTGGTCCACTGGCGATCCAGTGCGACATCAGGGTGTCCTTGACCGCGTCACCCATGCTGTCGGTCAAGGTCGGCCGGGCGAATGGCAGGAAGGCGGCAGACGTCACGAGCGCGCCACCAGCCAGACACCGACGACGATGAAGCCGATACCGATCAGTTTTTGCGCCGCGAGCGACTCGCCGAACAGCCACCATGCCGCAAACGCGTTGACGACGTAGCCGATCGACAGCATCGGATAGGCGACGCTGACCGGGACGCGCGACAAGGCCATGATCCAGACCACGACGCTGATGACGTAACAGGCGAGGCCGGCGAGAATATGCGGCTGCGACGCCAGTTGCCAGCCTACGGGGATGACATTGTCCGCGCTGAATTCAAAATGGCCGACGCGCGTGGTCCCGGCCTTGAGCAGCAGTTGTGCCGCCGCGTTCAGGAGTACGCCGGCCAGGATCAGGGAGAAGCTGATGAAATTCACGGTGGGGGTTGTTTCCGGATCGCGACGCGCCGCGGGTCCTGGTGAATGATCTCGAACGACAGGCCCAGGGCCTGCATTTTTTCGATGTGCCCAGGCTGGATTATAGCGATGGCCGGCCCCGGGGCGTTCCAGGAAAGTGGAAAATCCTCCGTCCGCCTGATCCATTTGTCCGGTTCACTGGTTTCCCCGAGTTCGAATTCGTCGGTGTAGTTCACCAGGGTCAGTGTTCTTTGCAGGTAGAAAGGTAGCGTCTGGTCGTGGATTTCCACAGCATAAAGGCGGGTGTCAGGTTTGAGGAAGTATCGAATCGATTGGGCAAGATTGGCGCCGGACTGGAGGGGCGAAATCTGATCATAGCCGCGTTCAAGCAGTTCAATGCCGATCATGGATCCCAGAGAAATGAGGAGTACGCCGAGCCATTTCCGGTGCCATCGCAGCGCGACGAATGCAAGCAGCGCTGCCGCGGCAATGACCAGGGCGGCGGCGACGACCCAAAGGCTCATCTCATCGTACAAGGGCCGGCTGAACGCGTCCCGCGCCTTTTTCGCCGGCGCCAGTGAGGCGGCATAGGCGCCCCAAAGCGCAACTGGAAACACCGGCAGTACCAGCCACGCCAGCCGCCGCGCCTCGACATGGCGCAGATAAACGCCAACCACCAGCGCCATCAGCGGAAAAATTGGAAGAATGTAGGCAGGCAGTTTGGAACCAGAATAGCTGAAAAAAAGCAGGATGAAAGCGCTGTACAGGAGGACCAGCTTGAGCGGTGCAAAAATCCGCTCATTACCGGCAAGCTGCGCGGGTGCGCGCCAGCCCGAAACGATCGATGGGACCAGCGCCACCATCCACGGCAGGTAGCCCGCAAACAATATCGGCGCAAAATACCACCAGCTTTCCACCCGGCGATGGGTGGTGGACGTGAATCGCTCGAAGTGTTCATGGATGAAAAAAAACTGGAGGAACTCCGGGTTCTGCCGTGAGACCAGGGCAAACCACGGGGTCACGATGACGGCGAAGATCAACAGGCCTCGCAGCCATTCGAGCTGTGCGATAAGGCGAAATTGGCGGGTGGCGATGCAATAGAGACACACGGCCGCCGCCGGGAACACGATGCCGATCAGGCCTTTTGACAGCATCGCGCCCGCCATGCCGGCCCACGCCAGCCAGAGCCATCGGCGGCACGACCTTTCATCGGCAGTTGCCTGCGAAATGAGGAATGCCGACATGGTCACGGTCATCCAGAAGGTCAGTCCCATGTCGAGCGTGACGACTTCATTGAGCGCCGCGAAGTAGGGCGCCGACATCAGCACCAGCGCCGCCAGCAGGCCGGTTTCCTCGTCAAACAGGCGCTTGCCGGTATAGGCAATCAGCAGCACGCAACCGAGCCCGCACAAAACCGTGTAAAGCCGCGCGGTGACTTCGCTTTCACCGAACAGCTTGAAGGCGATCGCGGTGGCCCAGTACTGCATGGGCGGCTTTTCAAAATACTTGAGGCCGTTCAGGCGCGGCGTGACGAAGTCGCCGGACTCAGCCATTTCGCGGGAAATTTCCGAGTAGCGCCCTTCGTCGGGATTGGCCAGTTTGCGGTCGCCCAGGCTGTCGATGGAAATGAACAGCGCCAGCAGTGCGAGCAACAGGACAAGCGGACGGGAGAGGCGCAATGGCACGGGCGGCACCGGGGGAGGGGGTAAAAGGCATTAGGCGCAGGATGTCGCCGCGCCAGTGTGTGACAAGGCGCAATTCTAGCGGAAAGCTGGCGAGGCTACGGCTAGAAAACCGTGTTGAATCAGGTCGCTTTCAGCAGCACGATGACCGCGCCGGAGCCACCATCGCCCGGCTGTGCGTCGGAGAATGCCAGCACTTCATTGCGCTGGGATAACGACAGCCGCACTTTGTTTCGCAAGACCGGCACGCTATTCGGCGACCGGTAGCCCTTGCCATGCACGATGCGCACACAGCGAATGCCGGCATGCCGGGCGTGTGCCAGGAATCGCCCGAGTTCGCCCCGCGCCGCGTCGGTCGTCACGCCATGCAGATCCAGTGTCGCCTGGATGATCCACTGGCCGCGCCGCAACTTTCGCATGATCTCCGAGGGCAGACCCGGCCGCAGGAAAGTGATGAGGTCGCCATTCTCGATATCCGCATCCCAGCCCGAGGTATCGTGAAGCATGTCGCCGGGAATGGCGGCGTCGTCCTCCAGGCGTTTGAATGGAATCGGTTTGGGACGTTCTTTCGACAACTCGGCCCGCGGGCGCGACGGTAGCGGCCGAACCTGGTCGGCCGCCATTTCGGCGCGAAACAGGTCATTTTCATCGGGCGGCTGAAACGGCTTTGACATGGGCGGAGGTTTTGCAATTCAGGAATGAAGCTCTAGCACTGGCGAAGCGTCGCGAGCATTTATGGCTGGCAAGCCGCGCTAGTGCTGGAGATGTGCCACGGGATACGGCTCGAAATCTCAAAGACCTGTCATCCCCGCGGATGCGGGGATCCAATCGCGCACCGCGCGTCCCCGCAAAGGCGGGGATCCAATTTGACTGCAAAGTAATTTACGAAAAATGGATTCCCGCGTCGCGGGAATGACAGGTTTTTTTAGACGTTCCCCACAATTATTTGCGGCAAAATCCTTAACCACAGAGGCACCGAGGACACAGAGAAAATTATGGACGATTCAGATTCTCTCTGTGTTCTCTGTGCCTCTGTGGTTCAATTCTTCAAGCGGTCAGCGCGCCCAGGTGCCCAAAATAAAATGACAACGGATTCCGAAAAGCCGAAGCGTCGGGAGTAACCTTCGCGTACTACGAACTGAATATCAGCTGTCCCAATTTGGTGGGCTCCGTGGAGTTCTATGAACCGGAACACCTGGAGGAACTTCTGAAAGCCCTGGGCGAATTGAAA
>JANNGY010000417.1:0-7377 GCA_031404095.1 Betaproteobacteria bacterium
GTCGACGCCGTCGAAGGAGGGGCGAGCGCGATCGAGGTCTGGGGCACCGGCGGAGCGAGCCGCGAGTTTCTCTACGTCGAGGACTGCGCCCAGGCGATCGTGCTGGCCAGCGCGTCGTATGACGAGCCCGACCCGGTCAATCTCGGCGCCGGGCGCGAGATACGCATCCGCGAGCTGGCCGAGGTCATCGCCGAGCTGACCGGTTTTCGCGGCCGCATTGTCTGGGACGACAGCAAGCCCGACGGGCAACCGCGCCGCTGTCTCGACGTCTCGCGCGCCGCACGCGCGTTCGACTTCCGCGCCCGCACCGATTTCCGCGACGGGCTGCAGCGCACCATCGACTGGTACCGCCGCGCGCGCTCCGCGGCGGCGTGAGTGGCGGCGCTCACGCACCCGTACATGAAGGTCTACACCGAGTACCAGAGTGTGTTCGGTGGCGCCAACCGTATCGCCATTGCGCTGGTGCAAAAAGAGGGCGATATCTACAACAAAGAGTTCATGGAAAAGCTGAAAGGCCTGACCAAGGACGTTCAGGGCCTGACCGGCGTCGATCAGCCGTCCGTGAAATCGCTGTTTACGCCGAATACCCGTTTCATTGAAGTCGTCGAGGAAGGATTTTCGGGCGGTAACGTCATCCAGGCGACATTCCAGGGCAGCAAGGAAGACCTGGAAATTGTCCGCAGCAACGTGCAGAAATCCAGCGAGATCGGGCGCACCGTGGCGACCGATTTTACCGGCGCGCTGGTGGCCGCCGGGCTGCTTGAATACATTCCGAAAGGCGACGGCAAACTCGAGAAGCTCAACTACTTCGAGTTATCGAAAAAGCTGGAAGAACTGCGCGCCAAGTATGAAGGGCCGAATCACACGGTGCACATCATCGGCTTTGCCAAGGCGGTGGGCGACATTGCTGATGGCGCGCGCGGCGTCATCATGTTTTTCGGCATTGCCTTCGTCATCACGGCGGTACTGATGCTTTGGTTCGTAAAGGACATCAAGCTCACGCTGGTGGCGCTGGTCGTGGCAATGATGCCGGTGCTGTGGCTGCTCGGCACGCTGCCGATCGTCGGCTTCGGTATCGATCCCTTGTCGATCCTGGTGCCGTTCCTGATCTTTTCCATTGGCGTGTCGCATGCGGTGCAGATGACCAAGACCTGGGAACGCGAGATGGTGCACGGCGCGGACAGCCTCACCGCCGCCAAGCATGCGTTTGCGGTGATTTTCATTCCCGGCACGCTGGCGCTGCTGACCAACGTGCTCGGCTTCGCCGTCATCATGCTGATTCCCATCGACATCGTGCGTGAGCTCGGTATTACGGCGTCGCTCGGTGTGGCGTGGATGATCATCACCAACAAAATGCTGCTGCCCATCCTGCTGTCGTACTCGTCCGTATCCAAGAACGCCCTGTCCGGCGAAATCAAGCAGGAAAGCCGCGCCGATGCGATCTGGACAGTCGCCTCACAATGCGTTCAGCGCAAGCGCGCCCTGCTCATCGTAGCCATCTCCTCCGTGATTCTGGCCGCAGGCCTCTACAAGGCGCATGACCTGAAGGTGGGCGATTACGGCCAGGGCGTGCCGGAGTTGCGCGAAGAATCGCGCTACAACCAGGACAATGCCATGATCGTGAAGAAGTTCGCGATCGGCGTGAACACGCTCGGTGTCGTTGCCCAGACCAAGAACGTTGCCGGCGCCTGCACCAACTACGACATCATGACGTCTATCGAGCGCTTTGATTGGTACATGCAAAACGTCGAAGGCACGCAGTCCGTCATTTCGCTGCCGGGCGCGGCGCGCGTCATGAACGCCGGCTACAACGAAGGCAACCTGCGCTGGCGCCAATTGCCGCGCGACCCGCAGGTGATGGCGCAGAGCGTCACGCCGATCAATACCGATACCGGGCTGCTGAACCCGGATTGCTCGGCCATGCAGGTGCTGATCAACACCACCGACCAGCAGGGCGAAACCATCAAGCGCCTGGTGGCCGAGGTCAAGAATTTCGCCAAGGAAGGCAACAGCGACAAGCTCGAATTCAAACTCGCCACCGGCAATGTCGGCGTCATGGCTGCGACCAATGAGGCGGTCGACAAGGCGCGCTGGGAGATGAACTTCGCCATCTTCGGCGCCCTGTTTCTGATGTGCATGGTGACCTTCCGCAGCCTGCGCGCCACTTTTTGCATTCTGGTGCCGCTGGCACTGGTGTCGGTGTTGTGTGAAGCGCTGATGCCGATGCTGGGCATTGGCCTCAAGGTATCAACGCTGCCGGTGATCGCGCTTGGGGTCGGCGTAGGCGTGGACTACGGCATCTATCTCTATGACCGGATCGAGATTCATCTTGAAGAAGGCCATGACCTGGCGCACGCGTTCTTTGAAGCCTTGCGCGAGCGCGGCACGGCGATGATCTTCACCGCCGTCACCATGACGCTCGGTGTCGGCACCTGGGCGCTGTCTGCCCTCAAGTTCCAGGCCGACATGGGCATCCTGCTGGCTTTCATGTTCTTCCTGAATATGCTGGGCGCCATCTTCCTGCTGCCCGCCATGGCGGCATTCCTGCTAAAGCCGCACAAAAAAGTCTGAATAGCGCAATCAGCCTGACAAACTCAAGCACCGGTGAGGCCTACCGGGCAGTAGTGGCTGGAACGCCGCGCCAGTGCTTGGCCTGGCAATTCAAAAATGGCGTTACCGCGAAAGCGTGACCGAATCGCCTACCCGCACCGTGCCCGTCCCCGACGGTATCAGGTTCACACCGAAAATGACGCCGTCGGGCGTATCGCGATAGGTTCCCAGTGTTTGCAACGGCTCGGGACCCCGCACTTCGCCGCTGGCCTGGTCGGTGGTCGTGACCTGGCAGCGCGCGCAGTGCTTCACGGCGCGAAAGGCATAGTCGCCGATAAAAATGTCACCCAGCCTGTCTTCCGCGTAGGGTTCGCATCCCTTGATCACCAGATTGGGCCGGAATCGATTCATGTTGAGGACACTGCCGCCGTTTTTCACGATGCGTTGGTTCAGGTCCTGCAGCGAGGCCTCGGAAATGAGGAGCAGCGGAAAGCCATCGGCAAAGCTGACGACTTCGCCAAGCTTTGCGTGCATTGGGTTGATCTTGCGCTCGCTGGAATCCGGCATGTATACGAGGTGTGCGTCAAAGCCCAGGTACTCGGACAGCCAGGCATCGGCTTCGGCAGACACGGCGTGTGCGAGCACATCGCTGGACCAGATGCGCACCATGCGCGAGGGCAGCTCCGGCGGCTCGGCCGGGATGACCAGCGGCGCCATGTCGGCTGCCGAGAAGGTGATCTCGCCGTCATGGACCTCCATCCATACGGTCGCCATTTTTGGCACTTCGCGCTGGGTGACGAACTGGTCATCCGCGTCGATGACCAGGAATCGGCGGTCGAATTGAAGTCCGCGCGGCGTGACGACCGAATGGCCGAGTGAAATGCCGCCCAGCGCCTTGACGGGATAGATGTGAATCGCAGAGAGGGTCACAGTCATGATATTGGCCGGTATTCGTGATAACGAAATGTTGCGCAGCAGACAGTATAGCCGCGTGTTCTCAAGGGAAAACTTTCTCCGGCACGGGCGAATTGCGACATCCCAAAGTCATGGCGCATGCCCGACGAAATTCAATTCAAAGCAGACCACCGCCCACTATCCAAAAAACCCGCCGCGAACCCTATACTGCCGTAACACCACAAAAGGAACAGGGGCGGGAATACGGTATGGCTGATATGGATGCGAACAAATACCGCAAGCGTGTCAGGCTGTTTCAGTACGTGGTGATCGGCGTGAACACACTGTTGCGGCGCTGGACGTCGGTTTCGGCGGATGCGGTCGGCAAGCTACGCGCATCGGACGCGGTGATCGATGAGGTGGTCAAGGAAACGGCGACGGCGGTGGTGCAGATCGGTGGCGGCTTTCGCAACATACTCGACAAGACGCACCGGCAAACCACGCTCGCCACCGGACTCCTGAAGAGCCACGAGCGCCCCGCATCGGGCAGCGTGGCCGATGCGGGCAAGTTGCGCGAGGCGCCTGGACTGCAGGACTTCGTGAAACTCTATGAGGCCCAGCTTCAGCGCGTCGCGGCGGAACTGGAGCGCTACTCGGTGCTGGCCGAGGAAATGGTCGCGCATCAAAAGCAGGTGCGCATCGATGCATCCGCGATGGACGATACGCTCGACGAATTGCACAACATGTCCGCGCGCATCGCAAGGATATCGCTCGACGCCTCGATCGCCGCGACCAATCAGGAATTCGATTCAAAAACCTTCATCGAAATGACCGACCGCGTGCGCGCGATCAGCGAGCAATCGCACGATCTCACGCGCCGCGCGAGGAAGGGGCTCGAGTCGATCCGCGAAGAAGTCATGCTCGCGACCAAACACACCATGAGTGCCGCGATAGCCGCGCGCGGCGCCGCGAATATCGCCACGCTCGAAATCCAAACACTCAACGCCGGCATGCTCGAAATGGGCAACGAGATTGAGTCCACGACTCAGGACATCAATGTGCTCGGCGGTGAAATTCAGCGCGAAATCCACCAACTCATCGTTGCCATGCAATTTCAGGATCGCATACAGCAAAAACTCGACAAACTGCGCGCCAACAACTTGAATGCCGTCATTCAGGCGCTCGATAGCCTCGGCCATGAAACCGGCGCGCTCACGCGGCGCGATCTGTATCGGCAAGTTCTCGACTATTCCGAGCGCAGTGTTCCACCGGGTCCGCAGGATTGGAATGCCGCGTCGGCGGAGGCGGGCGACGACTTAATCCGAACGGCAACCGGCGCCGGCGGCGCAAAGGCGGACTCGGCGGGCGCGCCGGGCGGCAAGAGTGAAAACGGGGGCAGGGAAAGCGGCGACGAGGCGGGTAGAGGTGAAGGTGAAATTTTCTGACCGGGCGCCGTAACCGCGTACGCCCGATCAGTCCGATTCGCGGCGGCTCCGCGATCCTTCGGCTTCCATGGACACTTGCCGCTCATTGATGCGGGCGGAAAGGCGCACGAAACTCGGATACTCTCGCTGCGTGACAAATTCATTGCCGGCGGTCACCACCAGGAAGCGCCGCCCGCGAAACGTTGATCCGATGCATCGGATTACGCGCACCGCGGTTGAGGGATTGAGCATTCCGACAAATTCCAATTTCGAATGCTCAATAATCGTGATAACGTACCTTTCCGCAGAGAAAATTATATCTGCGCCCTCGCCGGTGGCAGCCGGATTTTTCGCGAATGCGAGGTAGTTAAGCCTCTTCCAAACATGGGAGCACTACAACATGGTTGATCTGTGGAAAAAACTGACCGGTGAACTGATTGACATCGTCGAGTGGCTCGATGATTCCAACAATACGCTGGTGTACCGCTTTGAGCGGATGAACAACGAAATCAAGTACGGCGCCAAGCTCACCGTGCGCGAAGGGCAGATGGCGGTGTTCATCAACGAGGGCCAGCTTGCCGACGTGTTCAAGCCCGGCATGTACACGCTGACCACGCAGAACCTGCCGATCCTCGCCACGCTGAAAGGCTGGAAGTACGGCTTCGAATCGCCGTTCAAGGCCGAGGTGTATTTTGTCTCGAGCCGCAAGTTCACCGATCTGAAATGGGGCACGCCCGGCCCGGCGACCATGCGCGACAGCGAATTCGGCATCGTCCGCGCCACCGCATTCGGCATCTACACGATCCGGGTCAAGGATCCGGCGATTTTCATCAAGGACATTTCCGGCACCGAAGGCCGCTTCACCACGGACCAGATCCAGGAAAACCTGCGCGGCAAGATCGGCCTGCGTATCAAGGAAGTGATGCCCGAACTGGGCCTGTCGATCATCGATCTCGAGGCAAAGGTTTCGCAGATGGGCAGCATGCTGCGCGAGCGCATCGCGCCGGATTTCGAAGCCATGGGCCTCGAACTTTGCGAAGTGCAGGTACAGGACGTCGGCTTGCCCGAGGAGGTCGAAAAGGCCATCGACAAGCGCGGCGCGATGGCTGCGGTCGGCAACCTGCAGGCGTATACCCAATACGAAACCGCCAGCGCGATTCGCGACGCGGCTACCACGCCCAACAGCGCGGCCGGCGCCGGCATGGGGCTGGGTGCCGGCTTTGCGATGGGCGGGGCGATGGCGGGACAGATGGGTGCCGCCATGAGTGCGGGTGCGGCGGGCATGGGTGCCGGAGGTGCTGCGGGTAGTGGAACGGGTGCGCCGCCGCCACTGCCGGCGACCAGTGCCTACCACGTCGCGGTGAATGGCCAGCAGTCGGGTCCATTCGACCTCAACACATTGCAAGGCCATGCCACCAGCGGCACGTTCAAGCGCGATTCGCTGGTGTGGAAAGCGGGCATGGCGCAATGGGTCAAAGCGGGCGAAGTGCCCGAATTGTCGTCGCTATTTGCGAGCGTGCCGCCGCCGGTTCCGCCGGCGGGATAAACAGTCGTGTCGAACCGTTACGGACTGACTACAAGACTTTTTTGTGGCGCCTTCGGATTATTTTTGGCAACGTTCGCTCCTTTCCTCCTCTATTACGGATGGGATCAATTGACGCAGGCGATTTTTTCTAAAGCCTTTCTCGTCATGTTGATGATCGGAATGCCTGCGATGGGAGTGCTTTTTGTAAGCGTTGCGCTCCTGGGCCGGGCACCGAAGTGGTGGGCAAGATTGGCTGACCCACAGGAATTGGACGGTAAATGACTATCAATATCCGCGCCGCCGAGCCGGCTGACTACGCCGCCATCCACGAAATCATGACGCAAACGCTGGTGCAGGCGCAGACCATGCAACTGCCGTATGCGTCGCTGGAGTTGTGGAGGAAACGAATCGCCGAAACGCCGGCCGGTGATCATGTCCTGGTGGCCGAGATCGACGGCAAGGTGGTAGGCAACTTGGGATTGCATTGCATGGCCAACCGGCCGCGCCGGCGCCACGTCGGCGCAATTGGCATCGTGGTGCACGATGCCTGGCATCGGCACGGCGTGGGCCACGCGCTGATGAACGCAGCAATTGACCTTGCCGACAATTGGTTGCAGTACACGCGGCTTGAACTGACGGTGTTCGTCGACAATGCTGGCGCGCTGGCGCTCTACCGGAAGTGTGGATTCGAGATCGAAGGTACGCTCAGGCAGTACGTGTTCCGCGACGGAAAGTATGTCGATGCGTATTCGATGGCGCGACTGAAAGCCTGAGTCTCCCCTCTGCCCTCGTGGCGTGAAAAAAATGGAAAACCCGAATCCTTCCCAAACCACGCTCGACCAAATGACCGGCAAGGTGCGCGCCTTTCCCTGTTCCTCCTGCGGCGCCAAGCTGTCATTCGCGCCAGGCAGCAAGACACTGAAGTGCCCATACTGCGCCGCCGTCAACGACATCCCGGAATCCGACGACAAGATTCAGGAACTC
>JANNGY010000418.1:0-3170 GCA_031404095.1 Betaproteobacteria bacterium
CGGGCAAAACCCTGATCGACATGTCCAACAATAACTACGACGACCCGCAGACACAGGTCCAGGCCAAGCAACTCATGCGCAAAATGATCAATCACCTGCTGGGCGACAAGGTACTGCACACCCGCAACCTGATGCGAGACCTGAAATGATCGAGCTCGGCGTCAATATCGATCACGTCGCCACTATCCGCGAGGCACGGCAAACCTATGAACCCGATCCAGTATGGGCGGCAGTGGAAGCTCATTTGGGCGGGGCCGATGGCATCACGGTCCATTTGCGCGAGGACCGGCGGCACATCCAGGACGCGGACGTGCGCCGGTTGCGTGAACTGACTCACATCAAGCTCAATCTGGAGATGGCGGCAACCGAAGAGATGGTCGGCATCGCCTGCGCACTCAAGCCGGAAATGGCCATGCTGGTACCCGAGGGGCGCCATGAAGTCACTACCGAGGGCGGACTGGACATTGCGGGGCAGGAAACCCGTTTGAAGGCGGTGGTTGCCCGCCTGACCGAGGCGGGCATTGTCTGTAGTGTATTTATCGATGCCGAATTGCGGCAAGTGGCGGCGGCCCATCGTATCGGCGTGACCGTGTGTGAATTGCATACCGGACCCTACGCGCATGCGTTCTACGGCAAAGGCCGTGATGCCGAAAGTGCCGCAGTGCTGGACGAGCTTGAGAAAATTCGCGTCGCCGGCAGTGCCATCCGCGCCGCCGGCATGCGTTTTAATGCCGGGCACGCACTCAATTACGCCAACGTCAAGCCGGTGGCTGCGATACCGGGAATTCGCGAACTGCATATCGGCCATGCCATCATCAGCCGGTCGGTATTTATCGGCCTGCGGGAAGCCGTGCGGGAGATGAAACGGCTGATGGTGGAAGCGAATACAAGATGATTCATGGCGTCGGTACCGACCTGGTCAGCGTCAAGCGCATCGAGGATGCCCTGTTCCGGTATGGCGACCGTTTTCTGCATCGCATACTTAGCGAGAGCGAAGTCTCGGAGTATGCGCAATCGAGCCAACCGGCACGCTTCCTCGCCAAGCGCTTTGCGGCCAAGGAGGCTTTTTCAAAGGCATGGGGAACCGGCATCGGCGAAGCGGTGGGCTGGCACGATGTCAGCGTGGCACACGATGCGCGCGGTAAACCCCTGATCGCACCAAGCAAGGCATTGTCGGAGAAATTTTCGATGGAAAACATTTTGGCGGCGCACATTTCCCTTTCGGACGAAGACGATCATGCGCTGGCCTTTGTGGTTCTGGAAAAGAAATGACCCTGACACCAGAACGCTTGCTGGGGCCGGTGATGACCGACGTCGCCGGCCTGGCCCTGTCCGACGAGGACATCGGCCGCCTGCAACATCCGCTGGTTGGCGGTGTGATACTGTTCGCGCGAAATTATGAGTCGCCCGCGCAATTGATGCAGCTGACCTCGAGCATCCACGCCCTGCGCGCGCCGGCGCTGCCGATCGCGGTGGATCATGAAGGCGGCAGGGTGCAACGCTTTCGCGTGGGATTTACCGCCATTCCGCCGATGCGCGCCCTGGGCGAGCGCTGGAATCAGTCGCCGCAGGATGCCCTGCGAATCGCGCTCAGCGTGGGGCACGTCATTGGCGCGGAGTTGATTTCGCACGGCGTCGATTTCAGTTTCGCACCGGTACTGGACGTGGATTGGGGTGAATCCGGCGTGATTGGCGACCGCGCCTTTCATTCGCGTCCGGAGGCGATATCGCAACTTGCCCGGGCGCTGATGTCGGGCCTTGCATCCGCGGGCATGATCGCGGTGGGCAAACATTTTCCCGGCCACGGTTTCGTGCGCGCAGATTCGCACCACGAGGTCCCGGTCGACGAGCGCAGCTTTGAGCAGATCTGGGATGCTGATCTACTGCCGTTTCGGGATCTGGCGGACGGCAGCATGGCCGGCGTGATGCCCGCTCATGTCATCTATCCGCTGGTTGATGCACAGCCGGCAGGATTCTCGGCGAAATGGCTGAAGGAGATCCTGCGTGGCCGCATCGGCTTTGACGGCCTGATTTTCAGCGATGACCTGTCGATGGAAGGCGCCAGCGTCGCCGGTAACGTCAGTGCGCGTGCCCGTGCGGCGCTGAACGCCGGTTGCGACATGGCGCTCATCTGCAATGACCCGGCGAAAGCCGATGAGATGCTTGCCGGCCTCGTTGCGGCCGGCCTGATCCCGACCGTCGAACTTTCGCGACGGCTGGAACGCATCCGGGGGCAACAACTGGCAAGCCCGCTCGATGCAACACACTATGAGGCGGCGCGTAACGCCATCGCTACGCTCGGGCTTGATTGACGCTGCCGCCGCGGGAATCACCGCAGAGCTGCGATGTCTTTTGCCGCGTCGTCGATAACTACGGCGACATTGGCGTTGCCTGGCGACTGGCTCGCCAGCTTGCAGTGGAGCATGTGATCGCCGTCAGGCTCGTCGTTGACGATCTGGTCAGTTTTCGAAAACTGGTGCCCGCGGTCGATATCGGCGCGCCCGCGCAGACCGTTGAGGGGGTGCGTGCGATCACCTGGCAGGACCATCTGGTACTCCCGGACCCCGCCGATTTGGTGATCGAGGCATTTGGTTGCGCGCTGCCGGATGAATACCAGGCGCGAATGGCACGCCGGCAGCGTCCACCCGTCTGGATAAACCTCGAGTATTTGAGCGCCGAAGCGTGGGTAGAGATGCATCATCTGCTGCCGTCGCCGCACACCACCTTGCCACTGACAAAAACCTTCTTTTTTCCCGGGTTCACGGCGGGAACCGGCGGATTGATCCGCGAAAATGACCTGATCGCCAGGCGCGATGCCATGCCGATTGCCGACGGGGACGAGCCGCTTCGAGTGCTGCTGTTCGGCTATGAACCTGCGCCGGCTGGGGAGTTGTTTAATGCGATGGCGCGGACTGGGCAGGCGGTAGCTTGCAGCCTCGTAGAGGAGGAGATGTCAAACAAACTCGAGGACTGGCGCGGCTCGCAGGCTGAAAATGCGCTGAAAGGCTCACCAATGCTGGTGTTTCAAGCCGTACCGTTCGTTCCCCAGGTTGAATTCGATCCGCTTTTGTGGCACCACGATATTCTGTTCGTCCGGGGTGAAGACTCTTTTGTGCGTGCACAATGGGCCGCCAAACCATTTGTCTGGCACGTCTATCCGCAAGCCGACG
>JANNGY010000419.1:0-4015 GCA_031404095.1 Betaproteobacteria bacterium
CCCCGATTTCAAGATGGATACCTTGCCGCCTACACCGGCGGCGACGCTCAGCCGCGCGCGGCGCATTGCTCTGGACGAGGGCATTCGCCACGTCTATACCGGCAATGTGCATGACCGCGAGGGCGGCGCCACGTCCTGCTCCGGCTGCGGGGCGAACCTCATCAGCCGCGACTGGTATCGCATCCTCGACTATCGGGTGACACCGGGCGGCGCCTGCCCGGATTGCGGCACGGCATTGCCGGGACGATTCGGGGAGTTCGACTTGGCAACGCAGTTCGGGCCTAGGCGGATTCAGGTGGCCTTGACGCGATGAGCGCGCCACGGCTCTCCTGCTGACAGGAAACACCGCACCGACTCAGCGCTGCCGCCCGCAGGAAAGCCACAAGGCCGATTGGGCATAAATGAACCGCAAATATGTCGAATAAATTTACACTGTCGCAATGACTCTGACATTAATAATTTTAATAGCCAATATAAAACAAATAGAAATTAGTTCTGGCATCATTATTGCTTTCAACCTCGCACGGCTCAATGCATCGAACCAATGCCCAGTAACCTTTTTCTAGCCAGGAGAGTTCAAATGAGTAGAAAATTGAAGACACTGATCGCGGCTTTGCTGTTAGCGGGAACGACATCGGCAAATGCAACCATGGTCGACTTCGTCGTCACAAATTATGGGCCTTCGTACGGAAGCTTCACCGGTTCCGACTCGAATGCTGACGGACTTTTGTCACTCAACGAATTGTCAGCCTTTGTGTTCGACAATTACACTTTCGGACACCATCTGAACCTCGGTTCCCTGTCCGGATTTGGTGACTTCAACCTTGTGACGGACACTTGGATTCCAAATGGTCCGGGTTGGGGCCAGCTGAATTTTGCGTACTTCAGTTGGAACGGGGATGGTAATTCGGTCAACAACCGCTGGGCACAAGTATCCACCACCGTGACCCAGCGCGACCCACCCACCCCGGTACCTGAGCCAGCGACCCTTGCGTTGCTAGGCATCGGACTAGCCGGCCTTGGCATGGTGCGCCGCCGCAAGCAGTAGGCAGCAGCCTGGCGCTATTTCAGGCACACTTCGCAAACGGGAGCTCATGCTCCCGTTTGTCATTTGCGGGATGACAACCTGGCAAATCCGCTGCCAACCAAGCGTTGCATTCCGCTATGCGTCCGTCGCTACCTTTTCTGGCTCGCCTCGTAATCCGCCTTCGACCGTTGCACGATCTGGTCGCGGAGAAATCGATAGGCCTTGCGGTATTCGGTGGCATTGCGGGCGGTGGATGCGATCTTGAGCGCATCCATGCAGATGAGTTCGAGCCGGTATTTCTGGAACAGGGGATCGATGTAGCCGAGCATCGGGTCGCGCACCTGCACGCGCCACTTTGGGTCGGTCGCGAGAAGCAATGTGGCGACCCGCTCCATCATGAATACCTTGGCCGGCAATTCCTGTTCGGCGTACTTCACGGACGCGTTCAATCGTGCCGCAAGGCCACCTTCTCCCGCTTCCGCAATCGAAAAGAGCGTTTCGTTTTTTTCCAGCCAGGCTTTCCAGAACGCGGGACGGGCGACAAAGAAGTTGGAAAAGACGGTGTTGCGAGAATCGGTGGTAATGCCCTCCAGCGGCACGCCGGGGACCAGCTCGGCCGCGGCCAGCTTGAAAGTCTCAAATATGCCGGGATGATGATTCATGCCGTGCTCAAAAATACTCCAGTACACCGCGATCTGGTCAAAGAACGGCGAGAACAGGATGACGTCCGTGTCGGCGGGCTGGCGCGCCACGAATTCCTGCACGTCGTTCGCGCGCAGCCCGGTCTTCTCGCCAAACTTAGGCGAGAAGAAACCAGTGAAATCGTCACCTTGCGGAGGATGGGCGAGCAGATGGCGGCGTATCGGCCAGTACTCGCGCCAATCGGGGCGTTCGTTGGCCAGATTGTCGAGCGGAAAGAAACCGGGATCGAGCTGGTCGCGGGTCGCCGCTGAATAATAGATTTGGTGGATATTAACTGCGGGCATGATTGCAAAGAGTGATGACGTGATTAGTGGCAGGAGGCAGTTTACGCGCGCCAGATTAACATTGTGGCGCACGGTCATGCGGCGTCGCCTGAAAAAACTCGGCAATATTTGTCTCTTGAGTTGGCGAGTTACGGCGGGACTGACGAGGTGGCGAAGCGCGACTTTTCCCATACAACATACGGAAGGGTTTTCGGGGGGGCAGACGCAGACGGATTGTGCGAAATGCCGAAAAACAAGTAGCCGGTCCGTGACTCGCTCGGCTGGAACCGGCAATAGTTGCGGGTATTGCCTGCGACGACTGTCGCCTGTATCAACAATGCAGACTGTTCGAAAGTTGGCGCTCCGGTAAACTTCCACCATGAGTTCAAACGTTCACACTGTGACCGCCACCAGTTTCAAATCCGACGCCGCCGTCATTTCGCTGGTTGGTTTCGCGCATGGCACGTCGCATTTCTTTCACCTGATGCTGCCGCCGCTGTTCCCCTGGATCATGGTTGAGTTCGGACTTGGCTTTGCGCAAGTGGGGATGCTGATGACAGTGTTCTTTGTTGTGTCCGGTTTCGGCCAGGCGATCGCCGGATTCTGGGTTGACCGGTTCGGCGCGCATCGAGTCCTTTGTGCCGGTGTCGGCATGTTGGCATGCTCGGGCGCCGTGGTGTCGGTTGCGCCGAGTTTCATGGTGCTGATGGCGGCGGCCGCGATCGCCGGAATGGGCAACAGCGTATTTCACCCGGCGGATTTCGCCTTATTGGCGAAACGCGTCTCGCCGCAGCGCATGGGGCACGCGTTTTCTACCCACGGCATATCCGGCAACCTGGGCTGGGCGATCGCGCCACTGTTCATGACGGCGATCGCCAGCCAGGCCGGCTGGCGTGCCGCAGGCATTGGTGCGGCATTGTTCGGCGCGTTGGCCCTGTCGCTCTTGATCTGGAAGCGCGAACTGCTGAAATACCAGCTTGCGAACGAAGTGGGCCAGTCGCCGGCCGCGAACAATGGCGTCGTGCCGGCACGCACCAGCGCGTCATTCCTTCGCGAGCCGATGATCTGGTACGCGTTCGCCTTCTTCTTTTTTGCCACGTTCGGTTTCGGTGCGCTGCAGAACTTTGCGCCTCCCTTGCTGCGCGAAATGTTCGGGCTGTCGCTGGCAGCATCGACCTCCGCGCTTTCAATATATTTGCTGGGCGCGTCTGCGGGTTTGGTACTCGGCGGATTTCTCGCCAAGCCGGATAACCAGCACGAGCGTTACGTCATGTATGCGTTCTCTTCTGGCGTGGTGCTCGCCATTGCCTTGGCGCTGCTGCCAATACCCGCCTGGCTGGTCGTGCCGACGATGGCCGCAATGGGTTTCGGTGTCGGCATCGCCGGCCCGTCACGCGACTTGCTGGTGCGCGCGGCCACCAAGGCTCGCCTGGGCGAAGGCGCCTATGGCCGCGTCTATGGAATGGTGTATTCGGGACTCGATGTCGGCCTCGCCATCTCGCCGATTGCGTTTGGCCTGATGCTCGACGGGAAAATGTACCCGATGGTGTTCATCGGTGTTGCCGCGACACTTGCCTGCGCGATCCTGGCGGCACTGGCATTGGGGCGGGAAGTGCGCGGCTAGCCTGCTTGAACGAGTGCCCCGATCATCTCCTGCACATTCCAGATGGTCATGCCGAATTTTGCCGCGCGGCTTTTCAATCCAAAGACCGCGTTATCGCGCGAGACCAGCGCATCGGCGCCCGCGTGGTAGGCGAGCGCGATAAAATGCTCGTCGTCGCGGTCGCGGCATCGCGGGAATCCACCCGGCAGCATTAATCGATTCAGCGCAAAGGCGGCGGGCATGGTGAATGCCTTTGCATGCGCCTGGTAACGCGCAAAAATCTGTGCTTGCCTGGCTTCGTCCAGTTTCAGCTGCCGGTAGCCCAGTACGCGCTTCAGTTCGTCGACCGCGGGTGGGTGGGTCAACACAACGATGCGTCCATCGTCCACACGATGCCTCAATGGATTCATGAACGGGTCG
>JANNGY010000420.1:0-4335 GCA_031404095.1 Betaproteobacteria bacterium
GCAGAAGCGCCAGCTGTTCCTCGGGAAAGAATCCATAGTTGTGCAGAACGTCCTCGATCAACGGCAAGCGGGGATAGTGGTTTTCCAGGTCATCGACACGATAGCCGGCGACGCGGTGCCTGAGGATCAGGTCCTGTGCCCGTGCCGGCGCGCGAATCGGATCGGCCTGCAAGTAACCGAGGCGGCGAATCGCTCCCAGCAAGTCGGTAGGCTCACCGAAGGCGCGGGCAACGGCATATCGCCGCAATTCAGCCAGTGTCATTTGATAGCCCCGGACGGGCCGAGCGGCGTGACAACGTCACCGACGCGGATCAATCCGCTCTCCAGCACCCTTGCCGTGATGCCCCCATGACCGCGCATGGCGTTATAGCCGCCGGTCCCCAGTTGTAATTCCATCAACGAACAGGGGTGGCACTCGCCGCTCATTTCGAAGCGCGCTTCGCCGATGCGAAAAGTGTGGCCCTTCAACGCGAGCAGGTTGATGCCGGCCACCACGATATTGCGACGCGTCAGCGACGCATCGATTGCATCCCGCTGCAACAGCCCGGCAATCGCCGTCAGGTGTTCGGCCTGGATCAGCGTCACCTGGCGCGCGCCACCCGTGCGCGATTTCGCGGCGGATCGATCGCCGGCCAATCCCCGGCCGGCGATGGCCTCGACCGATGGCAGTGATTGCATGACAATGCGCGGCGCGGGGCGTACGCCGATCCAGGCGACTTTTCCCGCATGTGGAAAGGCTAGCCTGCATATTTCATGGGTCGGCCCCTTTTCATTACCACTTTCACTCTTGGCAACGGTCATCTTGGTGATACCCCGTTTGTACTTCGAACGACACTGGGCCTACGCGCTCGATGGCGGGCCGCTGGCCGGCGCTTTTCCGTTCTCTTCCCGTGGCATGGCTCGCCATGCCGTGGTCAGTCGAACGAAAAATCGCTCGCCCATCGACCCACTCTCGAACGCGACCCCATGAACCATGCAGGCTAACATCAGGTCACGCAAGCCCGTCGGAATCACGGTTACTTTACGACGTTCTTGTCCTGGCCGAACATCACCTTGCGCGTTGCCTCGTCAAGCACCGGCGGGCCGGGATCGCGCCGGACCTCCTTGGCGCGCGCATAGGCGCGCACGGTGGCCGGCCGTGCCTTGATGGCGGCATGCCAGCGCGCCAGGTGCGGAAAATCATTCATGTCCTGGCCCTGGCGTTCCGGGATCAGCCACGGATAGGACGCCATGTCGGCGATGGTGTATTGGCGGCCGGTAATAAACGCGCGATCGGCCAGGCGTTTGTTCAACACCGCATAGAGGCGCGACGTTTCCTTGACGTAACGCTCGATCGCGTACGGCAGCTTTTCCGGCGCGTAATTGCTGAAATGATGATTCTGCCCGGCCATCGGGCCCAGCCCGCCCATCTGCCACATCAGCCATTCGAGCGTTTCAACCTGGCCGCGCAGGTCTTTCGGAATGAATTTGCCGGTCTTGCCGGCGAGATAAAGCAGGATGGCCCCGGACTCGAACACGCTGATCGGCTTCTTGCCGTCCCGCGGGGCATGATCGACGATGGCCGGCATCCGGTTGTTCGGGGAAATCTTCAGAAACTCCGGCTTGAACTGCTCGCCCTTGCCGATATTCACGCCGATCAATTTGTATGGCAGCCGGGCCTCTTCCAGGAACAGGGTGATCTTGTGGCCGTTCGGGGTCGGCCAGTAATACAGGTCAATCATGTCGCGTTTCTCCAGGGGTTTGCTTGCCGGCGTGCTATTTGCCGAGAGCGCTAACCGCCGCCCGCTTGTATTGATCCGGCCATTCCAAGCATTCCAATGATAAGCCCAGCGCGGCCGCCGCGTGCCGCGGCCAGTACGGATCACGCAACAATGCCCGCGCCAGGAAAACGCAATCGGCGTCACCGTCGCCAATGATCTGTTCGGCCTGCACGGCTTCCGTGATCAGTCCCACGGCGCCGGTGGGAATGCCGGCATCTTCCCGTATCGCGCGCGCAAACGGCACCTGGTAGCCGGGTCGAATGATCATCTTCGCGTCCGGGACATTGCCGCCGGAGGAAACATCGATCAGATCAATGCCAAGCGCCTTCGCGCGCTTGCAAAACTCGATCGACTGCGTCAGGTCCCAGCCCCCTTCTTTCCAGTCGCTTGCAGAGATGCGTAGAAAGACCGGCAGGTGCACCGGCCACGCCGCCCGAACCGCCGCGCAAACCTCGAGTGGAAACCGCATGCGGTTTTCCAGCGAGCCGCCGTATGCGTCGGTGCGAAGGTTGGACAACGGCGAGAGGAACTCGTGCAACAAGTAACCGTGCGCGGCGTGAATCTCCGGCACTTCAAATCCGGCTGCCAGCGAACGCGTGGCGGCATTCGCGAATGCATCAACCGTTGCGCGGATTTCAGCCAAGCTCATCTCATGCGGCACGGCATAGCGGTCCGAGAACGCCTTGTCGCTGGGCCCAATCACTTCCCAGCCATGCTGACTGACCTCTACCCTGCCCGATCCGCGCCAGGGTGAGTAGGTCGATGCCTTGCGGCCGGCGTGCGCCAGTTGAATGCCGGGCGCCGCACCCTGCGACTTGATGAAGGCGGCAATCGGCTGCCATGCGCCGGCCTGCACATCGTTCCAGATGCCGGCATCCTCCGGCGAAATCCGCCCTTCCGGCGTCACCGCGGCCGCCTCGGTCAAGACCAGCGCCGCGCCGCCAACGGCGCGCGACCCCAGGTGCACCAGGTGCCAGTCGTTCGGCATGCCGTCGGTGCAACTGTACTGACACATTGGCGAGACGAATACGCGGTTGCGAAATTTCATTTCGCGCAGTTGAAACGGGGAAAAAAGCTGGGACATGGTTGTGCAATAGCCTGAGTTGAAAGGTGAGGAATGGATTCTATTTCAGGGGATACGCGACAATAGCGCATTGCGGAGAAAAGGCATCATGACGACACGCGGTCCCTCACTCATCATCCAGGCGGGGCCGCGTGCCCTGGCGCATTTGCGCGAATATGGCCTGCGCCCTGAAGACATCGATATCGTGCCGGGTGCTGCCGGCGGACCCAAGGGCCTCGGACTGGCCCGGCTTGACGAATACATTTTTGCCGACTGGCTGCCATCGGGTTTTGCAAATCGAACCTCGCCGATAGACCTGATCGGCGCATCCATCGGCGCGTGGCGCTTTGCCGCCGTGTGCCGCGGCCACACGCCGAATGAAACCCGCGACTCCTTGCGCGCGTTCGCGCAAGCCTATAGCGATCAGAAATACCCGAAAAAAGTCGACGCCGATTTTGTCAGCGCCTACGCGCGCAATTTGATCGACCGCTTATTCAAGGGGCACGAAGATGAATTGCTCGCGCATCCGCACTATCGCCTCAATGTGCTGGTGGTGCGCGGCAAGGGCATCCTGCGGCACGAGGCGCACGTGCGCTCGCATGCCGGCTTCGCCATGGCCGCATTGGCTAACACGGTCGGCCGCCCGCATTTGCGGCATTTCCTCGATCGAACCTGGTTTCATGCGGGCGGGGTTGAGCAGGATGCCGGCCGCGACCCGCGTACCGGTATTTCCTTCCAGGGTGCCTGGGACAAATTCCACACCCATCACGTCGCACTTTCACGCGAAAATCTGGGTGATGCACTCATTGCCTCGGGCTCGATCCCGCTGGTATTGAAGGGGGTGCCGCATATTGCGGGCGCGCCGCATGGCACCTACTGGGACGGCGGCATCATCGATTACCACCTGCACCTGCCTTATGCGCGCACGGCGGGGCTCGTGCTCTATCCGCATTTCACTGACCGCATCGTGCCGGGGTGGCTCGACAAGGCGCTGCCATGGCGCCGGGCGCGCGGCGCGTGGCTCGATAACGTGATCCTGGTGTCGCCATCGCGCGCCTACCTCGATCGCCTGCCGCTGAAGAAGCTACCGGACCGCAACGACTTCAATCGTTTTGTGAATGATTACGAGGGACGCCTGAAATACTGGCGGTTCGCGATGGATGAAAGCGAGCGGCTGGCGGAGGAATTTCGCGAGCTGTGCGGGTCGGATCATGTCGTTGGATCGATTCGGCCGATATGAGTTCTGCCGCAATGACATCTCCAGCGGCGTAGGTCAGGTTGCCGCAGGCACCCTGACGATCGATCCATTCAGCCGGCATCGAAGTCGGGTAGCCGTTGGCAACCCGACCTGCAGGGTTGCGGACTGGCGCGGCGTGGGAACTTCTATTAACCTCCAAATCTGTCGCCCCGGATTTAGTCCGGGGCCTAATTTTCGCTGCAACTCAACAGGTTGCAAGAATTGGGTACCGGCCTTCGCCGGTACGACAGGGGTTATTAGAAGTTCCCGCGTCG
>JANNGY010000421.1:0-4764 GCA_031404095.1 Betaproteobacteria bacterium
AAATAGTGCTCGATCATAGTGGCTATCAGGGCGCGATTGATATCCTTTTCATCGGCAGTGCCGCTGTTCCCAAGCATTCGCAATTCCGACGCAAACTGGGTGAGTGGCCCGGTCGGATTATTGATATCGGTTGCAATCTGGCGATTGACTATTCTTGTCAAGAAATCGGGAGTACCTTCTTTGCCATCGGCAAAGAAAAGTTTGCTATCGAACAAGGCCGACAGAAGTTGCGGTTCGACGAAAGTTGCCAGGCGGAGCGAGTCGCTTATGGTTAATGCGGCATGAAGCGTCATGGAATGCATGGTCAAACCTGATGGATAACCAAGCGCTCCCTTGTCACTCGGACTCGAGGGCCTCCACACTTCAAGCAGATCGTTCACACCGTAAATCGCATTAGTCGTCGAGCGACCGATTGCCGGCGAGGTTTGCAGAAACTCTCCGCTAACTGCGTAATTGTGAACGCGATATTCGCGCTCGATCAGATAATCACCTGGTGCGGATCTGTAGATCGCGAGTTTTGAGGCAAGTTCAGTGGCACCCGATTGTTGGATGACGCGCTGCACATCGTTGAGGTTCGACTGATTGGTTGCCGCGATCTCGAACGGCGCTTCGGCAAAGGTGGTCGCGGGCCTGTCGAAAAGCACCGCCATCATCGAAGCCAATCCCCCACCGAGCGAATGGCCGGTAAAGGTGAGGTTGTATCCGGCGTAGTCTTTCGCGGCGGCACCGGCGAGTGCGGCAGCGGCAGTGACTTGCTTGGAGGTCGCGCCGATACCGAGCGAAATGTCCGCAATTAAGTCGAGCAGCGTGTCGGGCAGGCGGCCGCCGCCATAGAAATCGGTTCCTTTGTAGGCCACCACGACTTCGCGGGAGTTGTCGTTGACGTAGATGCCGCCCGTGAAACCAGCGTTCAGCACCGATCCGAGAAGAGTATCCGTGAGAGGAATGCGGCGCCAGTTTTGGGGCAATTTCGGAACATTATTCTGCGAACGTACGTTCGAGTAAATTTCAGCAGAAAGCGCAGCATATTCTTGTTTGGTAACCATTCTTCTTTCCCTCTATTCCGAAACTGGCCAATTGGATTGAATTGCGTTTTGTACAGAAACGCTCTCGTACGTTGGATTCACTCGCAACAATTCTGCCGACAGCTGGGAGCCTAATCGAACTACGTAAGCGTCCCGATCCGCCTGCGTCGCCGGGGATTTCTCCGGCGGGTTGTTGCCCAGCCAAAGATTGGTCTGATAGAGCTCTCTTGGCAGTTCCTTGAACGGAATGCGCTGCCACTTGCCGTTGTCGTAGCGAAACGGCACATAGGTGTGGCGCGGCCATTTGTAATGATCAAACTCGGCGCCCGTGGGTGGAAAACCGACGATGTACCACTTGCCTTGGTAAACGTTGAGCACCAGCGGCGTCAGGCGTTCTTTCCATTCAATGGTTTCCGTGCCCAATTCCGGCGCCTTGAAGCGGATGCGCGCCTCGCGCTGCAATTTGGCCAACTTGTCGCCGTCATAGGCGCTGTCATATCGCCTCCATTGTTCGATGGTGATAGTGCGACCATCCGTGAGTTGAATTTGCTCGTCCCACGTGCCGTTGCCGGAGCATGCTGCCAGTGTCATGAACGTTCCCATCAAAAGTGTGTTGCGCCAATTGGTTCGGTTTTGTCGATTAAGCGACGGCGCAAAGTTCCATATGTGCTGCACCGCCAGCAGGCAGCCAGACAAGATATTTTTCATGCTAATCCTCTCCAAAAATCGTGGTTGACTGCCTGCGCCTGCGGCAACATGTAATTCACTTCGCAGCAGATCGCGCGGGACCAACACAAGCGCCAGCGCGCCGTTTCGGCCATTTGTGTCCGGAGATCCGCACCGGCGCTCAAGTTTGCGCCGCCCACGACTTGTTCCCGAACACGACAATTGTCGCGAAAAGTTGCATGCCATGCCTTTTGCGATGCCCACTCAAATGAACTGAGGAAAAAGGCGCCAGGTTCGATATTCCCAAGACCGTCCAGAAGAATGCGAGCCTGACCCCTTTTTTATGTTAAACTGGGATGTAGGAAGCCAAAAAGATCTTCATCATCTAGTGAGTTGCGAAGATTGGTGGCATATGCAGCATCCGCCAATACCGCATTTATGAATAGACTGGAGATGTTGCTCATTTGATTTCCTTTCGTTGAATTCGTTTCACGTCATACCTCTCGAGGAAGCTCTTTTGCCAAGGCTCCTCCGTCGAGGCACAGTACGCTCGCATAGTTAGTGGGTGGTCCTTTTCGGAAATTCCAAGCATTCGAATGAAGAATCCACCTTTGATGTAGTAGCTGCGTGCCTCGACAAGCACTTCCTTTGTAGTGACATCCAAATAGCGCCCTTGAATGAAATAGCCATTCAGAAACCCGACGTCTATTTGCGGCTGCGGATCATCGGCAAGAAAAATCGTCTTTCCTCGGATCTTCTGCGGATCGAACTTGAGCTTTGCGTGTTCTTCGCACAGCTTGTCGAACGCCGGCCTGCTCAGCAATTCATCCGCCACCGGCAACAAAAACATCAACACGGAAGCGAATGTCACCACGACATTGCGACTCCATCCGGCGTTGAAAAGCCGCGCTAACCGGCGCATCGCAAACACCACGATGGCAATCCAAACGCCGATGATGCTCAACAGCAGCAGGCCAGTCATGCTGCCGCCCGAAGCAAAGCACTTGCCGCGCTAGACAAATGCGGCAAACTCAAGCACCCGCGCACCTCGCCAGCCGTTTTCGGCCTGAATGCCGTTCTAGTGCTCGAGTTTTTGCACATTGTCCTGGGGAAGGAGCCTGGGGCAAGTTCGATATCCCCAAGACAGCCTAGAAGAATGCGAACCTGGCCCCTTTTGTTCATTTCGACCGGCTGATCAGCGGGCGTGGTGAGACGCCGCCAGTACCGATACATCGAGGCAGCTTGAAAATTGGCGTAGCCGAATGCTCCGATGCCGAGAAGGTCTGCGCTAAGTCCGTCGCTCAAAATACCGCCTGGCAACTCGGTTCCGCGCGCCGCAAATATGAGCTTGTTCGTGGCCCGCTCCAGAAATACTGTTGCGCTGAAACCGTTTGTTTCGTTGGGCTGGGTGCTGACGAATACGTATTGCTGGTTGAATGCGGCGACTTGTGTTTGCGTGAAGTTTGCTGATTTTCTTAGCTCTTCAAAAAGATCGTCTGCGCTTTCTGTTTTTGCGTACGCCGCCTGCGCAAGAAGCGCCCTGCTTGCTAAGTATTCGATATTGGTAATTGTCATGATCAGTCCTTGAAAGCGGTTCCGTTGATTTGCTCGATGTCCTTGAGGCCTTTGCCCGTACCTTCGGGCACGGGACAACCAGTTGTTCCGGCAGGGCCGAACCAATGCCATACAGGTATGGTTCTCCAGTGGAAACGGAATTGCGTGTAGCGCAGCCTTACACTTTGTGTTTCCCTTTCCCGTACTTCGAACCAGAAACGCGTCACACGATTGTCCTGTTCATCTTTCGCGTCTCTATGAATTTGGTAGATCACGGGAATCGACAAGTCGGCCACTTGAAACGAGTACGAGGTCGTTGGCAACGCGGGGGCACCGAGAAAGCGAACATCCACCAACGTGCCGGGAGGAATCAGCGGCGGTGGAAAATCGTTGGCTTTGGGTACACGAAAGAAACTGATATCAGGCATGCGACTTAAGTACGATCTCGCGGCTTGCTCACCGGGTTGCCCGCCTAACTCTGGACGAACAACTTCCTCCCAACCCACATTTTTTTGCAGTTTTTCGTTGACCTTCAAGCCACCCTCCGCCGCGCAAAGTTGGCGAAATTGATAGTAGTTCCAGAAGACATCCGCTTTCCAGACTAGGTAACCGAACAGCAGCCACGCTGCCACCATTACCCGTTTTTTCCATGCGGGCCTTGTCATTGTTTTCGTCGGTTCGCTCATGCCGCATTCCTCCAAAGTCCGTCTTTCGCGGCCCGCGATTGATTTGCTGCACACTTACACAAGCGGCATCCCGACTCCGCATAACTCAAGCACTGGCGCGCCTCTTCAGCCATTTTTGGCCTGGCGGCCGCACCGGTGCTTGAGTGTGCCTCCCAATTAATTACATAATCCCCTGCCCCGCCGACCAGCAAGTCGCTACCGATGCCGCCGAGCAGGATGTCGTTGCCGCCCGTGCCAAACACACGGTCGTTGCACGCTCCGCCGCTGATCCAGTCACCCCACACATTGGTGGCGAACGATTCGTTGGTCAGCGCCGTCTGCGTGGCAACCCAATGGGTCAGAGTAAAATTGTTTTTCCTCATTCGTTACTTCCTTTTCTTAAAATCCAAACTCAACCTGCTCGCCCTCAACGGACGCATTCACGCTCTTGCGCTTGCGCCCGCGTAAGGTCGGCATCACCCGTATACCCGTCATTGCCGTCACCTGTTCCTTGAACCGGTCATCGCCGAGCGCCCACCCTTGGTTGGTAGCCGTGCGGATCGCATCGATCACTTCGGGGTCGAGTTCCGTATTAAATAGCGCCGCATGTGCCCGCCATCGTTGCGCGTCTATCGTGCCCAGCCGAACCACAAGTTCATGCGGGGTGAGGATGGCATTCGGCTTAACTTCGGCGTTGGCAGCGTAGCTTGACCATGCGTACTCGCGTGGGTGCGAGACCATGTTGGCGCGCGCCGGATTCATTTCGATGTAGCGGTGACAAGCCAGCAGGTACTCCTCCGCATGGACGAGGCTGGCCTTGTAACGGCCTTCCCAAAGCGTGCCGCTACGCTTGT
>JANNGY010000422.1:0-7079 GCA_031404095.1 Betaproteobacteria bacterium
GTTCCACCTGGATCCGCGCCTGTTGTGGGCCGACGCGCAAATCGCCAACGATCAACGCGGTTTCTATTGGCGCATCGACCAGCGCGCGCTGCGGCAATCGTTCTTTGGCGGTATCAACTATACCGACAGCAATCTCGACCGAATTGCCAATCGCGGTGGGCAGAAGAGCGCGGATGGATTCGCCGGCATTACACTGCGGCTGGGCCGCAGCCTGTCGACCGGGGGCACGCTGTCCTTGCAGGCCATCGAGCCGCACCAGGCCGGCAGTGTGCGCAGCAAGGTGGCGTCGGGCAGCGCCTTCGTCAGCACCAGCGGCACGCTGGGTTCTTTGCGGCTCGATCTGGCGCGCTATCTGATACGTCCCGAACAGTCGGCACGCGAGTACGTTGACAGCGCGGGGATCTCGCACGAATGGCCGGTACTGCACGGCTATTCGGTTTCGTCGGCGCTCAATGCCTCGCGCGAGCATGGCGCGCTCGATATCACCCGGCGGCAAAGCCTCAGCCTGGCGCTGCGCAGCCCGTCAGTGTCGGATTTTCACTGGGATTTCTCGCTGGCGCTGGCGCGCGTGGACAACTCGCGCGGGACGGAAGAAAACGTCAATGTGAACCTGTCGTCCTACTGGCAGATTTCAACCAACTGGCAGGCAACCGGGCAACTGATCTGGAACACCATCGATCCCGCGCCGCCGTTACCGGGTACGCCGACCGAGGTTTTCCGGCGCGAAAAACGCCTCCAATTCACGCTGCGAAACGAGCGGGCGAGCGGCACGCCGTATGCCGCGTTGGGGCTGGGGCGCCAGGGTCAGATGGGTTCCGGCCGCATCAGCGGCGTCGTGTTCTTCGATGAAAACGGCGACGGCATCCGCCAGGCGAACGAACGTGGCGCCGCCAACCTGACGGTATTCCTCGACGGCCGACTTCCGGCAACCACCGACGGCACGGGCCGCTTTCATTTCGCGTCGGTGCCGGTCGGCGCGCATACGCTGGTATTGCTGGCCGACAACCTGCCATTGCCCTGGACGCTGGAAGACGAAAAGGGATTCAATGCCTCGGTGCCGCTGCGCGGCGAGGTGATACAGGATATTCCGCTGTCCAAGCTTCGGCCCTGAGTGTTCGCGCAGGCGACCGGTTCAACTGGACTGGTGTCAGGGTTGTGTTCGCGGGATGGAAGAAACAGCGAAACGATTGCCCGGATTCATATTGCCCGGCGCGGCGGCCGGACGCGGGCTACTTTAATTCCGCGTTGACCGGCCATTTGCCGCCCTGCCACTCCAGGTCGCCCTTGAGCTTGAGCGGTGGCATCAATTCCGGCCGCTTGCCTTCGGCATTGTCGGCGGCCCAGATGGCGATGGTTCGCTTCTCGCCTGGCAGGATGGGGAAATTCGACACGGTGAATTCCAGTTTCCGGCCGGACGCATCGCTGCCCTCAAGCACGCCTTCAATACGGCCATGCGCGTTGCCGGTGTTTTCGACCTCGGCGAGCGGCGTGAGGGCGCCATTGATCCGCCCCAGACGCAGGCCGAGGACATTGAGCTTCGGGGCGACGTCACCGATCGACACATAGACGATCACGCCGATACGCCCGGAAAGCGGCAATTGCACCGAGCCTGCTGTCACGGTCGGCAACACGTCACTGGCACGCTCGATCATCAGCGCAAAACGGCATTCCTGTGGACGCGCATCCGCCGGCACATGGACCTCAAAGCGAAATTTGCGTTTGCCGCGGGCGGCAAGCTTGATGGTGTGGCGTTCGATCTTCACCCACGGCCGGCAACTGTCGGGGCGCAATTGGTCGGACTCAAACTCGACGCCACCGACGGTGGTCAGTTTCCAGTCGGCGGTCTTGACGATGTATTCATCCGGCACGGCGGCATCGTTGCCGATTTCCAGCACCTGACGGGAAGTCTGCCCGGGAACGCCTTTGATCTCATAGCGCGCCGGCACCACGTAACCGGCAAAGGCGAAGGCATCGCCCGCCGCGGCGATGAGCAATATCAGCGCAATTCGTGTGAAAGGTGATGTCATTGAGGAAGGCTTTCGATTTCAAATACCGGGTCAAATCCCAATCCACCCGTGAAGTAACGACCATCCATGTGCAGGGTGAAGTCGAAGACCTCGGTCAGTTCCTTCGTCGGAATCGGCCCCTGGTACACAAGGGTTCGTCCGCCGGGCACCACGCTGCCGGGAATGAAGCGGCCGCGCGTGCGCCATTCCGCGCGAAATCCGGCGCTGCCACGCAAGCCTTTGAGGGTCGGCGGCAGGACCATGTGGATCCGCACGTTCTTGCCGACATAACGGCTCAGGTCGAATCGCAGTTCGATTCCATTGGCTTCGGCGACCAGTGCGTTGATCTGCTCGGGCGACAGATTGGCGCCGTCGTGAGTCCATTTGGGTGTCACGGCGGTTTCCGCGCGAATCACCGACCTGTATTGCAGTACGTCCGCAGCAGCCGGCAATGCGGCAAGCGTCCAGACAAGGGCAAGCAGCAGGGCGCGCATCATGGCATCGACAGGGTGTAGATCACATCGCCGCGATAGGTGCCCGCGCGCACGACGTTCTGGTTGAGATAGCGGAATCGCAGGCAGTCCTGCGATTGATTGGAGTTGTTGAAGGCGAGCAGTACCTGGGCGCCGCCGTTGGTAAAGGTGCCGTTGGCGATCGTCACCGGGGCGTAGCCGCCCGGCGCGGTGTTGACCCAGCCGACTTGCGTGAAGGGGATGTTGTCCGCACCGCAGGTTGCCGCGGTAATGCAGGCCAGGCCGGCGGTGGAATTGGCTGTCAAGGTGGCGGTACGCGAGCCCGGCGGCGCCGCGCGTGCCTCGGCATTGAAAAAAACGTGATTGGCCGCGCACAAGGATCCCCCGCGCGCTGCGGCATTGGCGGTCATCAATTGGACGGCCGAGTTGCCGACATTGCCGCCGGCGACGGTGACGGTGGTGGTGGTGATGGTGGCGGCGGTCGCGCCGACCCGCAGGCGGATCTGCACCGGCGCATTGGCCACCACCACCAGGTTAGCCATGGCCACCGGCGGCAGGAACAGCAAAAGCAGGAAGTATCTCGGCATCATGTCAGGACAATATTATCCCCGGACCGGGTCCGGGTACAGGGAAGTACAAACAAAAAGGGCCGTGACTGTTGAAATCACGGCCCTGCGATGGTCGCGTGTCCGCCTGATCAGGGCATGGTTGCCGTGTAAGTCACGCGGCCGCCGTTGACCGAGGTGCCATAGGTGCCTGCCGACGGCGTGGTCGTGTTGGCATAGGCGTAAGTCCAGATCGATGTACGGTCTGTGACCTTGCCGGCATTCAGTACCGGCTGCGATGTGCCGCCACCGGCGTTGGACAGGGTCGGGGCCGGAAGGTTTACCGGGTCCGCCGACGTCGTCAGGATTTCGCTGTACGCGATGAACCCGTCAGAAAGAACGCCGGTGCCGAGGCCGCTGCCGCCACTGCTGTTGGTTTCGGTAAGGGTGATTTGGCCATTGTTGCCCTGGACCGTGACATTGGCTGCCGAACCGCCGCCTGCGTCGCCGCCGGTACCCGCGACCGGTGTCGAATTGCCGACGTTGCCGGGCGTAGCTGTCATGTCGAACGTAATCAGGTCGATGGTGGCGCCGGCGGTACCGACGCGAAGACGCAGGAAGCCTGGAATGATGATGCGGAAGTCAATTCGCGCGGGTGCAGAAAACGCCGCCGCGGTATCGGTGAACGTTTCGGCCTGCGAGACGGGCGCCAAAAACGCCGCACTGGCGGCAAGGACTGAAAGCGCGATAAGTTTGATTTGCGGACGTTTCAAGTTGCTCTCCTTGGGCCGGCGCGGAAAGAATCCTGCCGGAAAAAATGTGCTTGAATGAAAGTTGATGGAGCGAATTATTCTATAAGCCTGCCGAGGATACTATGCGGCATTTCACAATGTGACATTTCGTGACAAACGACTGTCTGTCCAACCGCACCGCCCGTCGGTTCAAGGCATGGTTGCGGTATAGGTCACCCGGCTGCCGTTCAGGTTTACGCCGCCGTAGGTGCCGGCAGAGGGGATGGTCTGGTTGAGGTAGCGATAGGCCCAGGTTGCCGTGCGGTTGGTGATACCGGGCGCATTCATCACCGGCAGCACGGCGGCGCCACCGGCATTGCTGAGTACCGGCGCCGGAAAATTGGCGGCATCCGAAGAGGTGGTGCTGATCTGGTTGTAATTGATGCGTCCATCGGTCACCACGCCGGTGCCGATACCGAGCCCGCCGCTGGAATTGGTCGGTGTGATGGTGATCTGGTTGCGGTTTCCCTGTACCACCACATTGACGGTACTGCCACCCGCATCGCCGCCCGCCCCGACAATAAGACTGTTGTCGCCCACCACCCCGGCCGCCGGTGAAAACTGCAGCAGGTTGATGGTGGCGTTGTTGTTGCCGACGCGCAGCCTGAGAAACGGATTGATGATGACCTGGATCCTCAGCGTTCCCAACGCGGAAAATGGCGCCGCCGCATCGGTCACTTCGGTCGCATGCGCTACGCTGCCTCCCGCAGCCAGGAGGCAGCACAGGATCAGCGTGGGGAATTTGTGGCAGAAGGCATGGCGCATAGGTGCCATGGTCGGTTTGCCCGAGGCACTTGTCAATGCACAGGTTCACAGTTCCCGTCGTGCGGTATGCTCGGGACATGGCCAACTCCGGCATGAAGATAAAAGACTGTTGTTTACATGCAACAGATGTGCATCGATGAACACGCGCCGCGGGCATTGGCTTCGTGGCCGACATCCCTCGCAGTCTCAATCTGCCGTGAATATGAACCGCCTCGCCAGGAAACAGCCAATTTCAATCGAGCGGCCATCCGCGCCGAGCAAAACGGTAAACCGTCCCGGCGGCAGTTCGTCCAAGGCGCGAAGGCAATCAAAGGCGACAAAGGACTCGGCCAATGCGCGCAGCGGATAATCGTCTGATTCGCCGCACGGGCCATGAATGCGAACCGACGCGCCGTCGGCGCTGACGGTGACGGTCGATTTCAGCAGGGCGCAGCGGAACCGCTTGCCGGCAAGCCGCATGCGGTCGTCGCGGAAGGGTAGGCGCGCAAACGAATCGCGCCAGCCGAACTGACGGGCGTGAATCTCGATGGCGGATTCCTGCTGTTCAACGCGGTAGAAGCCGGCTGCATTGGCGAGCGTCCTGCCGCCCGTCCACAGCAGCGGCACCGCGTCACTGCCCAGCTCGAGGGTGACCTGGTCATCTTCGTCGCGGATCTCGGCCAGCAGGCCGAGTGCCGTCGAGTAATACACGCCACCAATGCGGTGCGCGGCCGGCGCCGGTTGCGCCGTGACCACATCCCAGGTCGTGTCTACGCCGATGCACTCGGCAATTTTCATCGCGTAAGGACTCGGGTTTTCGGTGCGGTTGATCATCACGACGATGCTGGCGCGGTCTTGTGGGAAACGCATCTGCACCATCCGCCAGCCCCGCAGCGCGCCGCTGTGCCAGTGCATGCTGCGTCCGTCGCGCGACCAGGCATTGATGCCATACGCGTAGCAGCCCGGGTCGCCGTTGGCGTGCGGAAGTGCTTCGGCGAGCGTGCCGGCACAGGGCAGGGTGCCGGTGTCCGGATATAGCATCGCTGCTTCCCAGGCCAGCAGGTCATCCAGCGTGCTGGTGAGGGCGGCATCGCCGGACCAGCAGGCGCGGGTGATTTCCTCCTCCCATCGGCTATTGTGTCGCCGGTATCCACGCGGGTTGCCCTCGAGCGCAAGGCTGGTATCGCATCCCCAGCCGCTGCCGCTCATGCCGAGCGGCGCGAACACACGCTCGGCCAGTAATTCCGGTAGCGCGCGTCCGGTCACGGACTCGATGATCCATTCCAGGAGGCGCCAGTTGCCGTTGCTGTAGCTGTTTTGCGAGCCGGGCGAAAACATCGGTTCGGCTAGCGCACGAATCAGCCCGGCGCCCTGTTCAAGCGAAAAGGAACTCTCTGCCTTGGCGCCCATCAGCATCGCGGCACACCAGTAGTCGGGCAAGCCCGAACGGTTCTGGCTCAGGTGGCGAAGGCTCAGATTGTCCGCAAAGCCGGCAAGCGAGGGCACGTAACGCGATGGATGCGAATCAAGGTCAAGTCTCCCTTCGCGTTCCAGTTGCCGCACCAGCAGGCCGACGAATTGCTTGCTGATCGAACAGGCGCGGAATGATGTTTGCGGCGTGAAGGCGCTTTTCGTCTCGAGATTGGCAAGGCCGAATCCTCTCGCGTAGCGGAATCCCTCCGGCAGCAGGACGCCGATGGCGGCGCCGGGGGCGTCGGCGGGAAACAGTGATTCGCAGAGCGCGTCAAGGCTTTTCACGTGAACTGGTCGCGTCAAGACTTCAATTCCGAATCGAAAGCACACACAACTTTGGCATCATTCGGGGCGGCGAAAATCACCTTCAATCCAGGTACCGGCGCTGGCCTCATTGAGTTTGAACGACGCTGCCACGCGTACCTGTGCCAGCGGCGGATCATCGCGATTGCGCGCGGCGCGCGCCGTCAGCATGGCATACGGATTCTCGTCGTCGGGAACGATTTCCAGTGTCACGGTGATGGCATTGCCGGCGTGCGAGACCACGACCTTTTTGTGCAAAGTCGCATGCAGGTGCTGCTCATGGCGGCGCCGGACTTCATAGGCGGTCTTGACCAAGGTGTGAAAGGCGCTGGCGTCGAGCGGTTTCGGATTCTTCTTGTCGCGGCCCATGGTCCACGGACCGACCAGCGCCGGTTCCGGCTCGCCATCCTTGATCATCTCGACGGCCCAGCCGTCGTCGTCCTCGTTCTTGATCACGCGTGCGGTCCAGCCGTCGTCATGCCAGTGTCGGGGGTCTTTTGGCGAATTTGCGGCGGGTACGGGGAGGTCGGTCATATCGGCTTTGTCGATTTGGATGAGGTTCGACAGGATACCGGGGCCAGGCCGGCCGGGGGGATCGACGCACAAACATTTTAGAGTCCCCCATCGGGGATCCGTAAACCCCTCGCCTTTAGGCGACGGGATTAAGATGGAGGGATGAAAGATTATAAGACCGGGAGCCACACTGTATGGGACTGCAAATACCACTTGGTGTGGACGACGAAG
>JANNGY010000423.1:0-5658 GCA_031404095.1 Betaproteobacteria bacterium
GCCGCAGGCCCAGGCTGCGGCGCGCGATCGAACGCCCGCTCCGCGAGCTTTGAGGTGTGGGCGCGGATGTCGTGCGGCCATTCGGCGATCCGTTGTTCGAAGCGGGTGGCGTCGCCGGCAAACAGCGCGCGGATCGCCTCCTCGTAATGCGGCCGGTTGCCCGAGGTGATCGACATGAAACGATAGGCCGCTTCCTGGGCCTGACGGATGCGGTCCTTGTCTTCACCGGTCCGGCTCGCGGCCTCGACCAGTTTGCGGATCGCGACCGAGGCGCCGCCGGGCTGCCTCGCCAGCCACTCCCAGTGCCGCGGCAGCAACGTCACTTCGCGCGCGACCACGCCCAGTTTCGGACGGCCCGGACCGCGCGGGGCGATGACTGCGATGGCCTCAGTCGGGATCGGTGCGTCGGCGTCATCCGGCAGCCGCGCCAGAACATCCGCCATGGAACCGCGGAGATCGATCTCGATGGTCGCACTGGTGTTGCCGTCGAAAACGATGATCGATGCGTCCCTGGTTCGGTCGAGCGTCTGCTTTGCCGCGCGAATGACCTCGCGAAGACCGCCGGACGCGATTCGGCGATCCCCCTCGAAGGCGATGCAGGCGTGGCCAGATCCCGGATTCATGACAGACCTCTCAGCTTTTCAGCCGAAGTATTATCCGGGTAATATGCCGGCGTCAATAATGCCCGGGTAATACAACCCTTTGGATATCTCGACTTTCCAGCGTGCGGCTGGCACGACCATGCGCCGCCACCGACGCGCCACGTCATCCGGGGAAACGCCATGCTCACCGTCCACCACCTCAACAACTCCCGCTCGCAGCGCGTGCTGTGGCTGCTGGAGGAACTCGGTGTTCCCTACGAGATCGTCCGCTATCAGCGTCAGCCGGACATGCGGGCGCCGGCGGAACTGCGCGCGGTGCATCCGCTCGGCAAATCGCCTGTGATCACCGACAACGGCAACACCGTCGCGGAATCAGGCGCGATCGCCGAATACCTGATCGAGACCTATGGCGAGGGCCGCCTGATTCCGCCGGCCAAAACACCGGAGCGGCTGCGTTATACCTATTGGCTACATTACGCCGAGGGATCGGCGATGTCGCCGCTGCTGCTGAAACTGCTGTTCACGCTGATGCCGAAGCGCGCGCCGGCGCTGCTGCGTCCGCTGGTGCGCAAGGTCTGCAATCAGGCGCTGACCGCGCTGGTCAATCCGCAGCTCAAGCAGCACATGGCCTGGTGGGTCAAGCGAAAGACTTGTTTGAGAAGCTTGATCTTGTAACAGTTGGCCAGGTCACCACGCAATGCGGCACTCGGCACGTGCGGCGCGTCGAGCCGTTTCTTGAGCAAGCGGCGCAGCGGTTCCCTGACTGATCCGTCGAGCTTATCCCATTCAGCGCGTGCATGGTCTTCAAATGCAAGGCGATAGACCGGTTTCCTCACCAATGAAGATTTGGTTTTAGATGCTGTCAATATCGACCTCGGTGTAATGGCCTTTTGCCGCATTGGCAATTCGCGCCTTTAGCAGCGGCAATAATTGCGCATCTTCCACTTCATCGATGAGTGCTTCGAACAGCGTCGGATCGACCATATAAAACGCTGCTCTGTTGTGATTGAGCACGGCCACCGGCTGCGCCTTAGCTTCGCGCAAGACCTTGGCGGGATTCTTTTTGAAATCGCTCATGCTGACAGTCAGATCCGTAAAAAGTGTTTCCATGGCGTGGCCTCCGGCAAAGAGAATATAAGCGCTGATTATAGCGCCAAATAAAGCGCCATTTTAGCGCTGCCGCGAGCAGCCTGAACCGTTGGAGATTTTTTGATCCACACGTCCAATCTCGCCCCGAGCAACGCTTCGCAAGTGTGGCGAATGGCCTCAGCAGCATCCGACGAATACGACAGAAAGTTCGCCTCAGCCATGGGTCGTTCTAAACATCAAACCCAAGTTTCCTTAACATCAGCTTCCAGCGCGGGGCACCATGCATCGGCATCCTGTGAAGCGAAAGAAAGATCGCCTGGCTCATGCCGGACTATTCCGGAAATCCCATTTTTGTCAAAAAGTCCAGCCAGCGCGGATCGTCGTGGATCGGACGGAAAAATGGCATCGACTTGATAAGCACCAGGCCCGCGTCGGTTTGCAGGCGCGCGCGTTCCAGCCACGCGAACGCTTCGTCGGCGGCACCGCGCAGTGCGTACAGGTAAGCGATCTGCACCGCGCTATCCCGGCCATAACCTTCAACCAGTTGCGCCAGCGCCTGATTGCTTTCGACGGGTTCCTTCATCAGCCACTTGACCACCGATATCGCCGTCAGCCGCGCCCAGTCGGCCTTTTCCAGCGTCGCCTCCGCGAGCGCCTCATCATGGTGGCCTTGCAGGCCGAGGATCATGGCAAGGATGTGGCGCGAGGCGATGGCATTGGGCGACAGTTCCAGCGACTTGTGCATCAGTTGCACCGCGCTGTCCAGATTGCCGGCCGAGTATTGCGTGATCGCCAGCACCCGATGGCTGGGCGCATTCAACGGGTCGAGGCTGATGGCGCGCTGCCCGAGCACAATCGATTCGTCGAGCCGCCCGATGCAGAACTGGAGCCTTGAGGCAGCGGTCAACACGTCGGCATTGTCGGGGGCCAGTTCCAGCGCGCGCCGCAACGATGCCTGCGCGCCGGCCCAGTTGTACTGGAAACTCAGTTGAATGGCGGCAAGCGAAAGGTGTGCTTCGAACAGACCCGGCGCCAGCGCCAGCGCCCTTTCCGCCGCGGCAATGGCCTGCACGTTTGCCTCTTCGACCGGCGCGAGGCCCCAACCACCCGTATCGTGATGTGCATGCGCCAGCATCGCCCAGGCCAGCGCGAATTCAGGGTCGAGCGTGACCGCCTCCTGCAGGTATTCGCTGCTGCGGGCCAAATCCTCCGCCGACTTGCGGCCCAGCAGGTAGCGGCCCTGCATATACAGGCGCTGCGCTTCGCTGTTCGTGGTGCGCCCCAGCGTCGCGGCCTCGGCCAGTTTGTCGCTGGCCTCGCTTAATGCCACAGTCGCCGCCGCAGCCGGAGAGACGGCTATCAATCGGGTGTGCAATTCCTTGACCACGGCCTGCGCGATGTCATCCTGCACCGCAAAAATGTCGTCGAGCGTGCGGTCGTACGTTTCAGACCACAGGTGATAGCCATCGGAAACTTTCACCAGTTGCACCGAGATGCGCACGCGGCTGCCTGACTTTCGCACGCTACCTTCCAACACGGTGGCGACGTTGAGCACGCGACCGATCTCGGCAACTGTGGTCGATTTTCCCTTGAAAGAAAACGCCGAAGTACGAGCGGCAACCCGCAGACCGCGAATCTTGGCCAGCACGTTGAGCAGTTCGTCGGCAAGTCCCTCGGAGAAATACTCGTCGTCTGCGCTTGCGCTGCGGTTGGCGAAGGCCAGGATTGCGATGGAGGGCGTGTCGTCCGTTTTGGCGGGCGCGGGCTAAGCCAAAGCCAAGCACTGGCGCGCCTTTCGGCGGCATTTCACCATGAGCCCCTGTCCTGAGCCGGTCGATGGGGCGCCCATCAAGGAGTTTCGCCACGCGTTGCGCAAATGCGGCGATGGCTTCGTTGCTGTTAAGCCGCGACCACTGCCGCTCGCGAAATCGCTCGGGTACCCGCGCCGCAGGTTCCGGCGTGCCATCAATCAACACCGGCAGCAGGAATGCCTTGTCGTCAGCCATGTCCAGCATGCGGCTGACGGCCAGATTCCATTCGCGGCGGAAGTATCCCTCCTCGCGCACCTCAGTGTTGGCCGAGATGACAGGCACGAACAGCGTGCATTCCTTGATCTGCTTTCTGATCGACTGATCCCAAGCATCACCACCGCGCAATTCCGATTGATCAAACCACACCTCCAGCCCGGCCGCGCGCAGGGCCTCACAAATGCGCCGTGCAGCGTCTGTATCTTGCGAGGCATAGGAAAGAAAGATGGCTTGGGTCGTCATGGTTTCGCAAACAAGATCACTTCTGGCAAGCCCTCGAAGTGCGCGTCGCAGGTTAACAAGGGCACGTCACGCTGGCGCGCTGTCGCATAAACGATGGCGTCGGCCGTAGCGAGCTTGTACGTCCGATGAAGATCCGCCGCGAACAGTGCCAAGCGTGTGTCCAGCGGAATGACCACGCATTTTTGCGTGAATGCGATCACCCGGTCCGCCTCGTCTTCGCCCACCTCGCGGGTGAGCCACTTCGAGAGTTCCAGTTGCACCATCGTCGGTACGATGCAATCGGACTTCGCGGGTATTTCTTTGGCAAGTCGTTTTCCCAATTCGCTGCCGGCAAGCCATTCAATCCATGCCGACGTATCGACGACGCGAGCGGCAACGGCCATCAGACGCGATCCTTGCGGTCGCGATAACCCGATGTGCGCGCGCCTTTGGCAAGTCCGGCGAGTTCTTTCAATTCCGGCACCGGCATGACCAGCACGCCTTTTCCTTTCGGTATGAACACAAACTCCTGCCCGGCACGCCACTGCTGCTGCTCGCGCACCGACTTTGGGATCGAGATCTGGAATTTGCTCGAAAGCGTCGTGGTGGCATTCATTTCCTACTCCCCATTGATCGATACGCCTTTGGTAAGAATATCAGTGTCGCCAGCAGGCTGTCAATGCGTCATCACTGGCGGAATGACGTCTTGGCAATTGGGTCATCGTGGCAATGGGGTCTCCCGAATTGCATGGCAGCTCTGGAGCAAGCTGGTGCCCCTGCGTGATCCAGCCGAAACGCATTGCGAGAGAATGTGTTTGCAATTTGGGAGACCTGACCCCAATCCCAGGGAAGCTTCCCTGCTACCGGGCGATGCCCAGAAACACCGCCAGACAACGCCCCACCTCAAGCATTACCTCATCGCCGGCAGCACCAAAAGACTTACCCAGCTTGTCGCGCTTCACAGTCATGGCCTTATCGACCATGACCTGCGAAGGCTTTTGCAAGCCGTTTTTTTCGCCCGGCTGGACGGTCACACGAAGCAACGGCGCATTGACCAACGCGCTCGATACCAATAAAACTGTCACGGTCGCGTGCCCGCCAAATTGATCGGACTGAATCACCAAGGCGGGTCGTGGCTTGCCAAAATCACCTTGCATGGCGATGGTCACGAAGTCACCCCGATTCATCCTTTCCAGCCTTCCACATCGGCCAGTGCGTCATCCATGAAATCCATCATGTCCGTGTCGGCCTTGTCCGCCCGCGAGACGCGTTTGGATTGGCGCCGGCATTCCGCGGCAAAGTCGGGTCGCCGCGTATCGGGTACCCAAATTTGAACCGGGCGAAGCCCTGCCATGCGCAGCGCATTGCGCCGCTTTTGAACTCGATCCGCAACAGAAACAGCCATCGCAAACTCCCCTTTTATCGCGTTACATGCAACAGCGTAGCGTAAAATGTCGTTACATGCAACCATTCTGGTGTTTGCCATTTGGGAAATGCTATTGGCCCAGTCGTCCCGGCGGAGGCCAGGACCCAGTCCCGTGCAATGACTTGAAAGTACGAATGGACTGGATTCCGGCCTCCGCCGAAATGACGGATTTTGAAAAGTCGCTATGGTTTCACCGCCGACCGCGAGATCTCAACGCGAATCTTCGCGAAATTCTTAAAGCACCTGAGCGCTGTCGGCATCGAGACTGATTTGTTGGGCCTTTCCAGCCGAA
>JANNGY010000424.1:0-4213 GCA_031404095.1 Betaproteobacteria bacterium
CACCGAAGACGGGTTCCACCCCGACCACGTCGTCCCCGTCGAGCTCCAGATCCACGATGTTGGTGATGACCGGGGCCCCGAGCATGGCTGACAGGCGGCCGGCCACGTCACGGCCGTCGTAGGTGGTACCGATCATGATCAGGTCGGGCGCCCCGTCGGCTTCGATCTTGGCGGCCAGGGCGGCGGCCAGGGGCGGGCCAACCAGCACGTCGTCCACGACGCCGGTGGCCAGCACGGTGGCGGCGCCGTGCTCGCCCAGCACGGCGGCCACCTCGTCGCCGTCCCCGAAGTAGAAACAACTCACCTCATCCGCGATCTGGCGGGCCTTGGCCAGCATTTCGAGGGTGATGGTCTTGACCGTGCCCTCGTCCGCTTCGGCAAACACCCATACGTTGTCCAGAGCCATCTCAGATCACCTTCAAGTTCTCGAGGAAGGCCACGATTTCCGCGAACCCTTCGCCTTCGTCTTCCACGACTCGGCCGGCCTGGCGGGCCTCGGCGGCCACGATGTCTACGATTTCCTGGCCGCTACCGGCCCAACCCACCTGGTCGGCGGAGAGACCCAGATCACTCACCGTTAGCTGCTCGACCGGCTTGGATTTGGCCGCCATGATGCCCTTGAAGGACGGATAGCGGGGCTCCACCACCCCCGCGGTCACCGACACCAGCGCCGGCAGCGGGCAGGTCACCTCGTCGTAGCCGGACTCGGTCTGGCGTTGCACGTCGACCGTTTCGCCGTTGACCACGATGGACTTGGCGAAGGTCACCGACGGTAGCCCCAACAGCTCCGCGATTTGGCTGGGCACCGTGCCGGTGTAGCCGTCGGAGGACTCGGTGGCGGTGAGGACCAGGTCCGGCGCCTGGCGGGCGATCGCAGCAGCCAGCACCCTGGCCGTTCCTAGGGCATCGGTGCCGGCCAGGGCGGGGTCGGAGATGAGGATGGCGTCCGCCGCCCCCATGGCCAGGGCCGTTCGCAGGCCCTTGGCGACAAGGTGTTTGATACCGTGATCCCGCGAAACATCCGTATTGCTGAAGCGCCGTCATTTGGAAAGCCGGTGATCTTGCACGACCCCGTCAGCAAGGGCGCATTGGCACACTTTGCCTTCGCACGGGAATTGCTCGCCCGACTGGGCATTGCCATCAAGGAAGCGGCATGATTAAAGCAAAGGGCCTAGGGCGTGGACTGGACGCCTTGCTCGGCGGCGGCAAGCCAGGAGCATCTGCCAGCGAGGGCGAGCTAAGGGAAATTCTGGTCGGCGATTTATCACCAGGCAAGTACCAGCCGCGCACCCGCATGGACAAAATGGCGCTTGAAGAGCTGGCTCAATCGGTCAGGAATCGCGGCATTGTTCAGCCGATCCTGGTCCGGCAAATCAAGCCGGGGAAATTTGAAATCGTTGCCGGCGAGCGCCGCTGGCGCGCCGCGCAAATCGCCGGTTTGGTCACCGTTCCCGCGCTGGTCCGCGAGATTGCCGACGAACAGGCGCTCGGCATCGGGCTTATCGAGAACATCCAGCGCGAAGACCTCAACGCGATTGAAGAGGCGTCCGGCATCAAGCGCCTGATCGATGAATTCAAGCTGACCCATGAAACGGCTGCACAGGCGGTCGGGCGATCGCGGGTCGCCGTAACCAACTTGCTCCGATTGCTGGAACTGGCCAAACCGGTACAGGACATGGTGATGGATGCCAAAATCGACATGGGCCATGGACGCGCGCTCCTTACTTTGTCCAAGTCCAGGCAGGTCGAACTTGCGCATCAAATTGTCGCCAGGGACTTATCTGTTCGCGACACGGAGCGCATGGTCAAACGCGAACTGGCGCCCCCGAAGGCCGGCAAGACCTCGTTGACATCATCCGCCGACACGCGTCACCTGGAAAATGAGCTCGCCGAAAAGCTGGGCACAAAAGTGGTCGTGAAAGCCGACAAAAAAGGGCGCGGAACATTGACCATACACTTTCATGGTTTGGAGCAGTTGGACGGCATTCTGGAAAAGTCCCGCCTTAAGTAGTTTCGCCTCAGAATTTTGCGGAGCAGCACATTTTCCACGCGGCATTATCGTGTCGCCGGCGGGCAGCGATCAGATTGACCGGAAAGGCAATGATCGGCTAAAATTGCGACATCGCCGGGTGCCGTACGGACAAATTAATGTTGCAGTCGCAGAACTGGCAAGTGAGCAGGCAAATCCGCACAGTTCTCAAGTATCAAGCGGTCATCACGCTTTCAATGGCACTCGTCATTGGTGGAATCGGAGGCGTTCACTGGGGAGTTTCCGCCATGCTTGGCGGGCTGATCAGCCTGCTGGCAGGTTTAACGTACGGCCTGATGCTAGCCCGGGTAACCAAAGGTTCCGCGGAAAATGCGCTGGTAGGCATGATGCGCGCCGAATCGGCCAAGATTTTGGTCATCATTTTGTTGCTGTGGCTGGTATTTGCCGGGTATGAAGAAGTCTTTGGTGCCGGATTCATAGGCACCTTCATTATCACGACGCTGATTTTTTCCTTAGCGGTTTTCATTCGCGACAAGTAGCGCACTCAAAGTTCATCCATGGCTGCCGAATCCGATCTAACCCCCACCAGTTATATAAATCACCACCTCTCCTTCAATGCATATGAAGTTGGAGGAGGATTCTGGACTATCCACCTCGATACGCTGATTACGTCGATTTTCCTGGGCATGGTCGCATTTGGTTTTCTCTGGTGGGTCGTTCGCGGTGCGACCTCTGGCGTGCCCGGAAAGCGCCAGGCGTTCGTCGAATTGCTTTTTGACTTCATCAACGAACAAGCCCGCGGTATTTTTACCCATGGCGACAGCAACAAGTTTGTTGCTCCCTTGGCGCTTACCGTCTTTGTTTGGGTTCTGATGATGAATTCGATGGATTTCCTGCCCATCGACATCATGGCCAAGTTCTATGAGCATGTGCTGCACCAGCATACTTGGCGGGGTGTCCCTACTGCTGATGTGAATACGACGTTCGCACTGGCCCTGTCGGTGTGGTTTCTGATGTTGTATTTCAGCGTCAAAGTCAAAGGTCTGGGGGGCTGGATCCACGAACTGTTTTGCTCGCCATTCGGATCGAGCCCATTTCTCTGGCCATTCAACCTGATGTTCAACATCGTCGAGTACGTGTCCAAGCCGCTGTCACACTCGCTACGCCTGTTTGGCAACATGTATGCGGGCGAAATTATCTTCCTGTTGCTTGGAATGTGGGCGGCAACCGGCGTGGTCGGCACGATAATGGCGGCAGTATTGGGTGCCGGCTGGTCAATTTTTCATATCCTGATTGTTGCCCTGCAGGCGTACATCTTCATGATGTTGACGGTCGTCTATATCAGCCTCGCGCACGAGCATCATTGATTTTCAGAAACACTACTTAATCACAAGCAAAGAAAGGAATCACTATGGACAAGCTTCAATACCTGGCCATGATTCAGGCCTACACAGGCATTGGTATCGGCCTCATCATCGGCCTGGGTGCCGCGGGCGCATGTATCGGCGTCGGCATCATGTGTTCGAAATTTCTTGAGGGTGCGGCGCGCCAACCGGAACTGATTCCCCAGTTGCAGGCAAAGGTATTTCTGCTGCTTGGTTTGATCGACGCCTCGTTCATTATTGGCGTGGGTCTGGCGATGCTGTTCGCCTTTGGTAACCCATTGCTTGCTGTTATCAAGTAACTTTTTGGCTGTCCATTATTCCTAGGATGACGTCATGAACATTAACCTGACGATGATTGCCCAGGCGATAGCCTTCTTCATCCTCTTCTGGGTGTCAAAAAGGTTTCTCTGGCCGCCGCTGATGGGCGCCATCGAGACGCGGCAAAAGGCGATCGCTGACGGACTCACTGCGGCCGAAGCGGGAAAGCGCGCGCTGGTCGAAGCAGAAAAACGCAGCGACATCTTTCTGAAAGAGGCCAAGGATCTTTCGCAAACCATGTATTCCGACGGCGAGCGTCGCGCCAATGAAATTGTTGAACAAGCGAGGCTGACGGCAAAGGCCGAGGCAGATCGCATATTGGCCGCAGCGCAAGAGCAGATTCAACTGGAAATCAACAAGGCGAAAAACGGCCTGCGGGAGCAGGTTTCGCTGTTGGCGGTTGCCGGGGCGGAAAAAATCCTGAAACGCGAAATCAATGCGGCCGCACATGCCGAGATGCTGGCCGAACTCAAGGCGCAACTGTAATGGCGGAACTGATCACCGTTGCCCGTCCCTACGC
>JANNGY010000425.1:0-3923 GCA_031404095.1 Betaproteobacteria bacterium
GAAAAAAACAGATTGCCATTCCGAAAAAGCGCAACAAAGTCGACCTGAAGAAAGTACTGACCATCAAGGGTGCCTCAGGCAACAATCTGAAGCATGTCAGGCTCGACTTGCCGGTTGGCGCGTTGGTTTGCATTACCGGCGTATCCGGTTCCGGAAAGTCCACGCTTATCAACGACACGCTTTACAAGGCGGTAGCACATCACATTTACGCGTCGAGCGACGAACCTGCGCCGTTCGAAACCATCGAGGGCCTCGATCATTTCGACAAAGTCATCAATGTCGATCAATCGCCGATTGGCCGTACACCGCGCTCCAATCCCGCAACTTATACCGGCCTCTTTACGCCGATTCGCGATTTGTTTGCCAGTGTTCCGGAATCAAGGGCACGCGGCTACGGTCCCGGCAGATTTTCTTTCAACGTCAAGGGTGGACGCTGTGAAGCCTGCCAGGGCGACGGCGTCATCAAGGTGGAGATGCACTTCCTGCCCGATGTTTACGTGCCATGCGACGTCTGCCACGGCAAACGCTACAATCGCGAAACACTGGAAGTGCACTACAAGCACAAGAATATCCACGAAGTCCTCGACATGACGGTCGAGCAAGCATACGAGTTTTTCAAACCGGTGCCGGTCGTGGCGAGAAAACTGCACACGTTACTCGATGTCGGCTTGGGCTACATACGCCTCGGTCAAAGCGCCACGACACTCTCCGGAGGCGAAGCGCAACGGGTAAAGCTCTCGCTCGAACTATCCAAGCGCGACACCGGTCGCACGTTGTTCATTCTCGACGAACCGACCACGGGCCTGCATTTTCACGATATCGACCTGTTGTTGAAGGTTTTGCATCGCCTGCGTGATCATGGCAATACCGTCGTCGTCATTGAACACAATCTCGATGTGATAAAAACAGCCGACTGGATGATCGATCTCGGTCCCGAAGGCGGCGACGGTGGCGGCGAAATCATCGCCCAGGGAACACCCGAAGACGTTGCGCAGTCGCCGCGCAGCTTCACCGGCCGTTATTTGGCGCCGGTGCTTGGAGTCGGCAGGAAACTGGCTGCGGCGAGCAGCAGAAAATAGCGGGTGAAACTCGCCCGCGACCTGCTCTTGCTATAGCTTTACGAGACGTTCTGCTGCGGTCACCAGCGTTTCATCCTTCTTGGCTAAACAGAAGCGCACCACCTGATGATCCGCCGCATCGTGATAAAACGCCGATACCGGGATGCACGCCACTCCTGCGTTTCGGGTCAGCATCATGGCAAATGCGGCTTCGCTTAACGCCTTGAACTCGGGCAGATCCGCGTAGCTCGCGCTGACAAAATACGTCCCGCGAGATGGCTGCCATTTCAGGCGTGAAGCCTTCACCTGCTCCAGGAAGAAATCGCGCTTTCGCTGATAGAAGGCGGAAAGCGCGTTGTGCGTGCCGAGTTGCATGTACTTCGCTATCGCGTGCTGTGATGGCGTGTGCACGGTAAACACCACGAATTGGTGCGCCTTGCGGAATTCCATCATCAGTGCCTTCGGTGCAAGGCAGTACGCAATCTTCCAGCCGGTAACATGGTAAGTCTTGCCGAATGAAGAGATGACAAAAGCACGTTCGACGAGTCCCTCAATTGACGCCACGCTGGAATGTGCAACGCCGTCATACACCATGTGTTCATAAACTTCATCGCTGATCACCAGGATATCGGTACCGCGCAAAATTTCTGCCAGGCTGGCCAAGTCCTCGCGCGGCCAAAGGGTCGCGGTCGGATTATGTGGCGTGTTGATCATGATCGCCCGGGTGCGCCACGTGAATAGTGCACGTACCGCGGTCCAATCGGGCCGGTAACCCGGGAAGGTGAGTCGCGCATAGACGGGAACGCCGCCATTCAGGCGAATCACCGGCGCGTAACTGTCGTACACCGGCTCAAAGATGATGACCTCGTCTCCGGGATGCACGATCGCCGTAAGCGCGGTCTGAATGGCCTGCGTGGCGCCGGAAGTGACTGTGATCTCTGTCGCAACGTCGTACTCCCGGCCGTACAGTGCAAGCACTTTCTTCGCGATCTCCTCCCGCAATGCCGGGATGCCAATCATTGGCGGATACTGATTGAAACCCGCGCGCATGGCCTCGTTCATCATTTCGAGCAAGCGCGGATCACAGTCAAAATCGGGAAAACCCTGGCCCAGATTGACTGCGCCGACTTCCTGCGCCAGGGCGGACATGGTGGTAAAGATTGTGGTTCCGACGGATGGAAGTTTGGAAACTGGCAATTTCATGGCTGCATCATAATCCCTGAACCGGCAATTGACCGCTGCACATGGCAAGCGACTCGGCGGCCATAGTTACCGTCGCGCCAAACGAAAAGCCGGGCAAGCCCGGCTTTTCTCCACGCACATTCGGTTTACAACTTACTCGCCAGTCGTTTCCGCCTTCGGCGCTTCCGAAACCTCCGGGCGATCCACCAGTTCAACCAGGGCCATCGGCGCGTTATCACCCACACGGAAACCAAACTTCAGGATCCGCATGTAGCCGCCATTGCGCGCCTTGTAGCGTGGGCCAAGTTCATCGAACAGCTTGGTCACCATGTCGCGATCACGCAAGCGATTGAAGGCGAGCCGGCGATTTGCCAGCGTGGGCTCCTTGCCCAGGGTAATAATCGGCTCGAATACTTTTCGCAGCGCCTTGGCTTTCGGCAATGTGGTCTTGATGACTTCGTGCTTCAACAACGAGTTGGTCATGTTGCGAAACATGGCCAGGCGATGCGATGAGGTCTTGTTTAGTTTCTTTAATCCGTGACGATGCTTCATGGTTATTTCCTTTTGGTCTCTTGGCCGTTTTGCTTAAGAAACTCAAGCCGGCCTTGTTATCGTTATGGGTTTGAAAAACGACCTGGTGAAAACCGGGTCGTCCCCACGAAGGTGGGGATCCAATTTCTACTTAGTGACGCCGGCGACCGGCCAGTTCTCCAGTTTCATACCAAGCGTCAGCCCCTTGCTGGCCAGCACTTCCTTGATTTCGTTAAGCGATTTGCGGCCCAGATTCGGCGTTTTCAAAAGTTCGTTTTCGGTTCTCTGGATCAGGTCGCCGATGTAATAGATATTTTCAGCCTTGAGGCAATTGGCCGAACGAACTGTGAGCTCAAGATCATCGACCGGCTGCAGCAGGATCGGGTCAATCTGCGGCGCTTTGGCCTCTTCGGCCTGCATCGGGGTGCCTTGCAGATCGGCAAACACCGACAGCTGATCGACCAGTACACGGGCAGCGTAGCGCACCGCTTCTTCAGGCTCAATTGCGCCGTTTGTTTCAATATCCATCACCAGGCGATCCAAGTCGGTGCGTTGTTCGACCCGCGCACTTTCGACGGCATAGGACACGCGACGAACCGGCGAGTATGATGCGTCGAGCAGAATTGCGCCGATAGAACGATTGTCGTGGTCGGCGCGGCGCGCCGTGGCGGCGACGTATCCGCGGCCTTTTTCGACCTTGATCTGCATATCAAGTTTGCCATCTTTTGTGAGATGGGCAATTACATGTTCGGGATTCAAAATCTCGACGTCATGCGTCTGTTCGATGTCCGCGCCGGTAACGGCACCCGCCGTCGCTTTCTTCAACTTAAGCGTGACTTCATTACGGTTGTGCAGTTTCATCACCAAACCCTTGAGGTTCAGCAAGATGTCGACCACATCCTCCTGCACACCTTCAATGGTGGAGTACTCGTGGAGCACGCCGGCGATTTTCACTTCGGTCGGGGCGTAGCCCGGCATCGAAGACAACAGGATACGACGCAGGGCGTTGCCCAGCGTATGGCCATAGCCGCGCTCGAACGGCTCCATCACTACCTTGGCGTGTGCCGGGGAAATGTTTTGCACGTCGATGATGCGCGGCTTCAGGAAAGTCGTAGCATTACTTTGCATTGACGAAGGCCTCTATAAAAGATG
>JANNGY010000426.1:0-3669 GCA_031404095.1 Betaproteobacteria bacterium
TGGCGATTAAACATGTTGAATATTTGTCCCGCCCCCGCGAAGGCGGGGGTCCAAGTTTCGTGGGGCGAAAGAATAAAACTTGGGTCCCCGCCTTCGCGGGGAAAGGGCAACTTCTTACCCTATCTAGTCGCCACATCAATAGAAGTTCCCCGTTTTCAATCCCCAGCGTCCACGGGTGTTGCAGGCCGAAAGGGCGTGGAACGTCGCGCCAGTGCTTGAGCGTGACGCGGGGTTTCGATTCGCATGCGAATCGCCCGCGGAACGGCTGCCCAATGCAATGGGCAGCGCGCCCTGCAAGGGGAGCGGGGGTTTCGATTCGCACGCGAATCGCCTGCGAGACGGCTGCCCCATGCAGGGGGCAGCGCGACCTGCAAGGTTGACGGTCGCGCCGGCTACTGCGTTCTATCGTCCGATGCCACGTTGAGCCTGTTGCAGGTGTGCGCCAGAAATCAATAATGCGAATTTCCACTAGACTTCGAACCACTTCCTGCCTGTATCGATATGCCGGTTACCCATGAATGCAACCACGACATTTCTTTCAGAGTTGCTGCGCTCGCGCCGCAGCGTGCGCGATTTTCGGCCGGATGCCATTCCTGCCGGGGTGCTGGACGCGATACTTGCCGACGCCAACTGGGCGCCGAGCTGGTCTAATACCCAGCCTTACCGCATTGCCATCGCTTCGGGTGAGCTGAAGGTTCGGCTGGCGCGCGAATTGACCGCGCGTTATGACGCCGGTGCGCGTGCCCTGGCGGGCGGCACGCTCGGCAAACTCAAGGCATTCCTGACCCGCGATGGCTTGCCCGATGGCGATTTCAAGGTGCATTTTGACTACCCGGCGGAATTGTTGCCGCGCCGTCGCGCCACCGGCTTCGGGCTATATGAATTGCTCGGCATCGACCGCAAGGACCACGCCGCGCGCAATGCGCAGATGCGCCGCAACTTTGAGTTCTTCGGCGCGCCAACCGCGATATTCATATTTGTACATCGCGGCCTGCACGAATATGCCGTATTCGACGCCGGGATTTTCCTGCAGTCATTGATGCTGTCCGCCGAAGCACATGGGCTTGCCACCTGTGCGCAAGGTGCACTCGCGACCTGGGCAGGGCCGGTGAAGGCGGCGTTCGACGTGCCACAGGATTACAAGTTGATATGTGGCCTCTCGCTCGGCTACTCGTCAGACCATGCGGTCAATGGATTCAATCCGGGGCGGGGCGAGGTGCGGGAGTTGCTGATTGCCGCGCGTGGCAGGCCGGGTTAGGCGGCCTACTCTCGCCAGAAGCGCCTGATCGACTTCATTTCTGCAAACAGATGCTCGCCCGCCGCCAGCGATTGGCGCGTGCGCGCGGCAAACCACGCGCTTGCAAATTTGCTGAACGGCCCGGGCGGCGCCAGGCTCTCAACCAGTTGCATGGCGACGCGGTCATCGTTGGATTGGCCGAGCAGGTCCTGGATTTTGCCGAGGACTTTCACATATCGGGAGAGGCGCTCCTTGCCATAGAGGCTGGAGAAGAAATCGACCGCATAGCGCAAACGTTTGGTATGGATGCGCACGCGATGGCGATCTTCGGCGGACAGTTCAACCAGCGCGCTCTTGTGGTGCCCGCGTTGGTTTAACAGGCGCCGGTGGCGTCGGTGGATTTCCTGCGACGCAAATGACAGCACCGCTGACGTTGCCGGCGATGGTGCGGCGCCGCCATCGTTGGCGGCCTTTGCCGGCAACAAAGTGATCTCGCCGGGAACGCCTACCCAGCGACCAATCGTCATCACCAGGCGGGCGGCGCGCGCAGAGGCCAGGGCGGCGCGAGCGACATGGCGAGCCGTCTCCCGGCGTCGCGTGGCGGCGGCGACGAGTGTCGTGGCGAGTTTGCGATTGCCAGTGTTCTTGAGCAGCGCCGGCAGGATTTCCGTCATCAGGACGTCCCAGTCGCGCGCGTCGCCCAGGGCGGCAGTCAGCCAGCGCAGTTCCTTCGCGATATGTTCCGCATTCGCCGGCCTGAAAATGCGCATGGCGGAGCGCAACCGGCGCAGTGAGACTCGCAACTGGTGGACGTACTCGGGGTCGCCGCGGGTGAGGGCGCCTTCGACGTTCGATTCAAAATGTGCCAGGCACTCGGCGACGATCACCTGCATTGCATCGGCTGGATGCCATTTGCGGTCGAGCTGAATGGCCGCGGCGCGCCGCGGCCTGGGCGACGCGGACGGTTCGGGGTGAAACAGCCGGTATCCGCGCTCGGCTTTGCTGACGATATCCGGCCTCACGGCGATTGTCCCGGCGAACGCCATCGCGACATCGAATACCGTGGAGACGCTGCCCTCCAGCAGTTCGATTTCAACCTCGGAAATTACCGACGTGTGCGGGCCGCAGCGAACGACACCCTGATCAAGCGCGACCTCAACCCGCTGGCCCGGGGCAAGTTCGACCTGCCAGGTGGTTCGCTGGAAGTCGGTGATGAAGGCGGGCTTCAAGGTCAGATGCAGTGCCTTGGCCTGGGCAAGCGTGGCCAGCGGCGTGTCGCGAAACAGGGCGAGGTCGAGTTGCGGGACGGCGAGCGGAGTCTCCCACTCGCCGCGCTGGTGCAATCCGCCGGTTGTCGCGCCGGCGGTCTTCAGGGTTTGCCGCCATTTGCCGCCGGTCTTGCGCAAACGCAAAGCCATCGCGTGGTGCTTGAGGGCGAGGCCGGGCGTGTCGAAATAGACATTGAACACCCGGCGGCGCGTCGGTCCGGCAATGGTCCTTTCGCGCAGCATGGGATGGCGGCGAAAAGCGGCGGCGTCGGCGGGATCAAGCGCCAGTTTGAGTTCGATTTCGCGGTCCTTGGCCATGCCGGCTATTTTCACCCATGTTCGTCCATGAAACCCCGGAAGCGCAGCAATTCGCGTCATTGGGGCAATTTCTGAACGAGAGTTGTTTGATCTCCATCAAAAACCACCAGATTGAATCAATCGATGATCTCAATCGTGACGCTGCGGGCTGCACCGGGTCGGCTTGACCCGAACGGGCCGAACGATCGATCGACGAATAGAAAGTCACCGCATGGGAATGCTGGCAAACAAGAAGATCCTGATTACCGGGCTGTTGAGCAACCGCTCAATTGCTTATGGCGTGGCCAAGGCGATGCATCGCGAGGGCGCGGATCTTGCATTCACGTTTCAGGGGGAGGGTGTGCGTGAACGCGTGCAAAGACTGGCCGCGGAGTTCGGCTCAAATCCGGTATTGCCCTGCGACGTCGCCAGCGACGAGGAAATTGCCGGAATGTTTGCGCAGTTGGGAAAATCCTGGGACGGGCTTGATGGCATCGTCCACGCCATTGCTTTTGCGCCGCGCGAGGCGCTGGCAGGAGACTTTCACGAAGCCGTCACCCGCGAGAACTTTCGTATCGCCCACGACATCAGTTCATACAGTTTGGCCGCGCTGGTCAAGGGCGGGCTGCCGCTGATGCAGGGGCGCAATGCCGCGGTGGTGGCCATGACTTATCTCGGCGCGGTACGGGCGGTGCCCAACTACAACGTGATGGGGCTGGCCAAGGCGAGCCTCGAAGCCTGCGTGCGCTACCTGGCCTTCAGCCTCGGGCCGATGGGCATCCGCGTCAACGGCATTTCGGCGGGCCCGATCAAGACGCTGGCGGCGGCGGGCGTCGGCGACTTCAACAAACTGCTCAGCCATGTCGA
>JANNGY010000427.1:0-3042 GCA_031404095.1 Betaproteobacteria bacterium
AGGACCCCGAGGCTGTCCATGACGGGCACGTCGCCATGCGCCTGCAGGCGACCACGGCGCACCAGGAATTCGTTCAGGACCCCGTCGGCCGGGATGACGATGTCGGCGCCCTGCCTGATGATCTGCTCGCACGCTTCATCGAAGCGTTTTTCGATGGCCTGCGCGGCCGTTTCATCGGCTTCGAGCGCGAATTCATCGATGGGGGGATCCACCGCGACGGCGCCGGCAAACCGCCGCTCAAGTCCGTAGGCGTGCATCAGATCGGCGTAATCGGCCGACTGGTCCGCGCACAGCGTGACGAGTCCGAACTTGCGCCCCAGGGAACAGGCCACCAGCGCGCAAGTTTCACCCAGCCCCAGGACCGGGATATTCACCAGCGAGCGCGCGGCCCGCAAGGCCGGGTCAAAGAAACAGCCGATCGCGACCGCGTCGAAACCCTCGCGCTCGGCAACCAGGGCGGCGTCGCAGACCTGCATTTCGAGCACCGCGGCCACGTAACGGTGCTTGATGGCGTCGATGGGGGCGCAGCCCTGCGCGTAGGTGCCCGCGCGCAAGCCATGCACGATGACCGTTGCCTCACCCTCCATCACCGCGGCCGCGTGTTCGGTCAAGGTCTTCCGGTACAGCGGCATGACCGTCAGGTCGGTGAAGCTCTGGTGCCAGATTTTCATCATCGACCCTTATGGCGCCAGAAGGAAGCGGCCGCCCGCCTTGGCGATCTCCGCCGCGAACGCCTCGGTGGCGTCGAAGCCTGCATTGTCGAGGGTGACCAATTCACCCCGCTTGAGAAGCTTGAGCATCTTCGGGCCCTGCGCGCCATGGTGGGCTTCGTCCGGCATGCGGCATTCGATCACCTGGGTGGGCGCCTTGATCCTGCGTAGCGCGGCAGCGAGATCAAAATCGAAATTCATCGAATACACCTGCGCGATGCTGCGACGGCACTGGATCATTTCGATCATGCGCGCCTCCTGCCCGCGCAGAGCCTGGTCGGTGATGCGGCGCGCAGTCATGATCGCCGGGTCCCACCAGAGGCCGGCGAGACCGTTGAAATCGGAAGCCCAATTGCGCAGCAGATGGGATCCATCGGTGTTTTCGGCAAAGTTGCCCATGTATCGGCGAACGATGTCCAAGATGGCCGCGTTGCGGTCCTTGCGCGAGACCACCAGGCTGTGGGTCATGCCGACGAGGATGACTTTCGCGACGCGGTCGGGATATCCCGCGGCAATCGCCGCCGCGATCTTGTTGCCGGTGTGAAAGCCCAGCAGATGCGCCTGCTCGATCCCCTGATCATCCAGAAAGTGGACCATGCTGCGGGCGAGGTCTTCGATCCTGCCCCTGGGCGGGGGTGCATCCGACATGCCGAAGCCCAGCGTGTCGGCGGCAAGGCAGCGAAACTTGCCGCCCATGCGCCGCATCAACGGCGCAAAGCTCCACGCCGAACGCGGAGTTTCGTGCAACATCAGCAGTGCTTCGCCGCGGCCGTGGGTGTAGTAGTGGATCTGCCCTTCCGGCGTGTTGGCGTAGCCGCGTTTCATGCTGGCGCTCCCGATCGTGGTGAGAGGTTTTCCATGGTCGTCCTGATCCCTTGCGTGGGCCTGCTTGCCGCGATGCTGGCGCCGGTTGAACCCAGGAAATCAGGGCGCCATGTAATTGGGCAGCCAGGTGATCATCTCCGGGAAAGCCACATAGAGGCCCAGCGAAAGAAAATCCAGAGCGATGAACGGGGTCACCCCCGCGAACGCCTGCCCGAGCGTGACCGGTATGGGGGACGAACTCTTCACCACGAAAACGTTCAGCCCGACCGGCGGGGTGAGCACGCCGATCTCGGCGAGTTTGACGGCCACGACGCCAAGCCAGATCGGATCGAAGCCGGCTTTCATCATCACCGGGAACATGACGGGCAAGGTCATCACCATGATGGCGCCGGCGTGGCCGGCTCGACGCTGACCCATTCGCTGCCCGCATAGTGTTTCGCCAGCGCGTCAACCAAGTCCTGCGCGCTGGGTTTTCCTGGCAGCAAGTCCAGGTGCAGCGGCAACTGCACCAGCATGCCCTGCCTGAAGTTGCCAACCGCGGGAATGAACACGGGGCGGCGCGTCAAGCCGGTGTATTTCATGATCTCCGGCAGGTGCTTGTGTTTCATGCCCAGGGCATACAGCTCGAATGCCGGCGCCTGGCCGCTTTCGTAGGCCTCTATCATGCTGCGCCCACCACCCGAGTAGCCGCTGACGGCGGGCAGGGTGAGCGCCCAATCCTTGGGAATCAGGCCGGCATCAATGAGCGGGCGAATCAGCGCGATGGCGCCGGTGGCATAACAGCCCGGATTGGCAACACGGCGGGCCTGGGCCACCAGCGCCTGCTGCCCGGCCACCAGTTCGGGAAAACCGAACACCCATCCGGGCGCGGTCCGGTGGGCGCTTGAGGCATCAATGACCTTGGGGCCAATCTGGCCGGTAGCCTTTGCCATCTCATCAATCATCGCTACTGATTCAATAGCAGCGTCGTCGTGCAGGCAAAGCACCACGAGGTCCACCTGCGCCATCAAGGCGCGTTTGACGCTGAGGTCTTTGCGCAATTCGGGCACGATGCTGACCAGTTCTACACCCGGCATCGCCTGCAGACGCTCGCGTATTTGCAGTCCGGTGGTGCCGGCTTCACCGTCAATGAATATTTTGTGCATGGTGGGCCTGTGTGTCAGAGTGCGCGCCGTCGCCTTGTAAGCCTGGCTAAAGTTTGGTGCGTCGCAGCATGATACATTCCGTGGTTGCATTGTCCAGTGCCTGCCGCCGAGCCGTCGAGCTTGGCGGCCGGATAAAACCATCCATGTCTGAGATTTGCGGGGCAGACCGTAGCGGCAAGCTCTGTCCTCACCTGATTAGAGGAAATTTTCATGAAGATTCACGAATACCAAGGCAAGGACATCTTGCGTCAATTTGGTGTGCCGGTGCCACGCGGCATACCAGCATTCACCGTTCAAGAAGCGGTGGAAGCGGCCCAAAAACTGGGCGGCCCGGTGTGGGTGGTGAAAGCCCAGATCCATGC
>JANNGY010000428.1:0-18319 GCA_031404095.1 Betaproteobacteria bacterium
AATGCCTTTGACTTATCTGCGTTCATCCGTGTTCATCTGTGGCAAAGCCTTTGATTGAGTAAGCCCCGTGCCTGCCCTAAGTCTGAATCTCAATCTTCGCCAACGCATCGCCGACTGGATTTTCCGCGGCCGCTTTCCGGAGCAACCGCCGGTGGTGCTCACGCAGCGGCGGATTTTTATCCTGCCGACCCGCACCGGCTATTTCTTCGCCTTCGTGCTGCTGTTGCTGCTGATTGCCTCGATCAACTACAGCCTGTCGCTCGGATTCCTGCTGACTTTCCTGCTGGCCAGCATGGGCAGCGTGTCGATGCTGCATACTTTTCGCAACCTCGCGCGGCTGTCCATCAGCCCGGGAAAAGTGGAACCGGTATTCGCCGGCGATACGGCGCAATTTGCGCTGGTATTTTCGAATCCGGGCATGCCGCGCTTTTCGGTCGGCGCCCGGCGCGCACGCCAGGCGGGCGCGGAACCGGTGTTCGCCGATGTCGGCGAGAGCGGCGGCACGACGCTGCACTTGCCGGTGCGGGCCGAGCGGCGCGGACGCGTGCAATGCGGTCGTACAGAAGTCTTCACCGAATATCCGATCGGCTTGTTTCACGCCTGGTCGTACGTCGATTTCGGCTCGCGCTGCCTGGTGTATCCACGGCCCGATCCGGGCGCCGGCGCGTTGCCGCTGGATGCGCACGCCGTCGGCAAAGGCAATATTCCGATTCGCGGCGACGAGGAGTTTCAATCCCTGCGTGCCTACAAACCCGGCGATACGCCGCGCCAGATCGCGTGGAAGGCGCTGGCCCGCGGACAGGGTTTGTTGGTCAAGGAATTCGGCGCCACCGCCAGTGCCGATCTGTGGCTCGACTTTGACATGCTGGGGGGGCTGCCCGTAGAGCAGCGCCTGTCGCGCCTCGCCTGGTGGATCCTCGAAGCCGAGCGCGCGCAAGTGCCCTATGGCCTGAAGCTGCCGGCGCATTCCGTTCGACCGCTGCTCGGTGCCCGGCATCGCGACGAGTGCCTCGAGGCGCTTGCCCTTTACGGCATTTCAGAAGAGAAGTAGATGCTCAACCAGGGCGCCCTCACCCTTGCCAACATTACCTGGCTGCTGGCGGCGATGGCGATCGTCATCGCGCCCCACGTTTCGCGCCTGCCGGTCTGGGTGAGTGCGGTGTGTGCCACCGCCGGCCTGGCGCGCTGGTGGATCGCCCGACGTGGCCTGCGCACGCCGGCATGGTGGGTCATGGCGGCACTGGCGGTCGGCGTCACCGCTGGCGCATGGATCGAATACCGTCACTTGTTCGGCCGCGATGTTGGCGTGACATTGCTGATCGCGATGCTGTGCCTGAAGATCCTGGAAATGCGCATGAAACGCGATGTCGTGATTGCGATTTTCCTGGGATTCTTCCTGGCGATGACCAATTTCCTCTACTCGCAGACCATCCTGATGGGCGTCTACATGCTCGCCTGCGTATGGATTTTTGTCGCCACGCTGGTGGGCTTCAATCGCATCAACACCGAGGCGACGGTGCGCGAACGCGTGGTACCGGCATTCTGGCTGCTGGTTCAGGCGATACCGCTGATGCTGGTGCTGTTCTTCCTGTTTCCGCGATTTTCCGGCCCGCTTTGGCGGATGCCGGGAGCCGATTCCGCCAGCAGTGGACTCTCCGATGAAATGTCGCCCGGCGATATCAGCAAGCTTTCGCTGTCGGATGCGGTCGCCTTTCGCGTTGACTTCGAGGCGGCGGTACCGGAAACGCAAGACCTGTACTGGCGCGGCCCGGTGTTGGGACTGCAGGCCGGGCGGTCATGGAAAATGTATCCGGTGCGCGCCGCGCCGCGCATCCAATACGAAGCCCTGTCGCCACCCATCAACTATCGCGTCACTTTGCAACCGAGCAACAAGCCGTGGCTGTTTGCGCTCGACCTGCCGACCGCGGCGCCGCCCGACACCGATATCCTCGGCGACTTCCAGTTGCGTTCACGCTCGCTCGTGACCAACTTGAGGTCGTACGAAATTTCGTCGCGCCTGCGCTACCGCATGGGTACCGACCTGCCACCGGAAGCCTTGCGTCCGTATCTGCAATACAGCGAATTCGTCAATCCGCGAACCATTGCCTACGCCAGACAGCTGCGAGCCGACAATCCCGATCCGCGCGTGCTCATCGAGAAACTGATGGCGCGTTACAACAGCGAATTCGAATACACGCTCGAACCGCCCCGGCTCGGCGAGCATCCGGTCGATGAATTCCTGTTCGACACCAAAAAGGGATTCTGCGAACACTACGCGGGCAGTTTTGTGCTGATCCTCCGGGTGGCGGGAATACCGGCGCGCGTCGTCACCGGCTATCAGGGGGGCGAGGTGAATCCCATTACCCGGCAATTGGTGGTGAGACAGTCCGAAGCGCACGCCTGGTCGGAGGTCTGGCTCGAGGACCTCGGCTGGGTGCGCGCCGACCCGACTTTCGCCGTCTCACCCCTGCGCATCAATCGCGGCATGACCGAGGCTCTGGGACCGCAAGGCGTCTTAAATGGCCTGATGCAGGCAGACCGTTTCGGACTGCTGAGGCAGATCGGCTTTACCTGGGATGCGCTAAACAACCAGTGGAATCAATGGGTGGTCGGGTTCAATCAGGAGCGCCAGCGATTTGCATTCGAGACGTTGCTGGGGGTGCGCGACATGGACTGGCGCCAGCTCGCCATCTCGCTGATCGTTGGCATTGGCGCGTCCGGGGGATTCGTTGCGCTATTTCTCCTGCTGAAGGTTTATCAGCGGCGCAAGGAACCCGTGGTGGCTGCCTACGACCGTTTCTGCGCCAAGCTCGCCAAGGCCGGGTTCAAACGCGAGCCTCACGAGGGGCCGATGGATTTCCTGGCACGCCTGACGCAGGATCGCCCGGCAATGGCGGCTCGCGCCCGTCCGGTCGTTGAAGCGTACGTCGCATTGCGCTATTCGCGTGCGGACGGACGGCCGGCACGGAATGCCTTTCTCGCCCAGGTGCGACGCTTCAGAGCAGTTTGACATTCATGCAAACATCAAGTGGTGCAAGTCCTTTGCAGCCAATCCACAGTGGGAACTTCTCGAAACCTCAAAAACTTGTCATCCCCGCGAATGCGGGGATCCAATTTTCTACGCACATCCATGATTTACGAAAAATGGATTCCCGCATTCGCGGGAATGACAGGGTTTTTTGGATGTTCTACAGTCGCAAACTCAAGCACTGGCGCGGCTGTCAGACGACAAATGTCTGGAGAGCCTCGCCAGTGCTTGAGGTTGAGCGGGGGTTTCGATCCGCATGCGGATCGCCCGCGAGACGGCTGCCCCATGCCGGGGGCAGCGCGACCTGCAAGGTTCAATTTCCGGAGCGCGCGCGAAATCTGATTTTCCTGTCGCCGCATCCCGGCAACGCAAAGACGCGAAGACCGGTCACGGATAGACTGATGCCTTGACCTGCCTGTCACCCGCGCCCACCCGGATTCATCCTCTCAATGGAGCACAACATGGACACTGTCGCCCTCTCCAGCATTCAGCACAAAGTCACCACCGAGGAATGGCAAACCCGCATCGACCTGGCCGCGTGCTACCGGCTGATCGCACATCACGGCTGGTCCGACCTGGTCTTCACCCATATCACGGCACGGGTGCCGGGCACCGATCACCATTTCCTGATCAATCCTTACGGCATGCTGTTCGAGGAAATCACCGCCTCCAGCCTGGTAAAAATCGACCTGGCGGGCAACAAGCTTGATACTGACAATCCATTCCCCGTCAATCCTGCCGGCTTCACCATACACAGCGCGATTCACGCCGCGCGCGAAGATGCGAAGTGCGTCCTGCACACGCACACCGCCAACGGTGTCGCGGTGTCTGCTCAAAAAAACGGCGTTTTGCCGATATCGCAGCAATCGATCTTTGTGCTGGCGAGTCTCGCCTACCACAGCTACGAAGGCGTCGCCCTCAACGAAGGCGAAAAACCGCGGCTGGTGGCCGACATGGGCGACAAGGTGTTCCTGATGCTGCGCAATCACGGTCTGCTGACGGTCGGCGAGACGATTGCCGATGCTTTCCTCGCCATGTACCTGTTCGAGACCGCCTGCAATATCCAGATCCGCGCCCAGTCCGGCGGCAGTGATCTGATCCCCATTCCGCAGCCGATCCTCGACGGTGCACAAGCGCAGGCCAAGGTCGTGACCAAGGGCCTGGGCGGAAATCTGGCTTGGCCGGCATTATTGAGAAAACTCGATAGAATGGATTCCGGTTTCCGGCATTGAAAAGAGGACCGCATTGGCTGAGAAATTCACCACCTTCCGCGAGTTTTATCCTTACTACCTTTCCCAGCACACCCATCCCGTCTGCCGCACCCTGCATTTCATCGGCAGTATCGTCGCGCTGACCATGCTGGCGATCGCGCTGGCGACCGGCAATCCGTGGTGGCTGGTGGCGGTACCGCTATGCGGGTATGCCTTTGCATGGGTGGGTCATTTCTTTTTCGAACATAACCGGCCGGCGACCTTTACCTATCCCGGCTTCAGCCTCATGGGTGACTGGGTGATGTTCTGGCAATTGCTCACCGGCAAGATTCCTTTCCACGGTCCGGCACGATGATGGCGGTGGCTGAATCTGCAATGCGCCGCCGCATCTACCTGATGCGCCACGGCAGCGTGACTTACTTCACGCCGGAAGGAAAACCGCTGCCGCCGGACACGGTTCCGCTGAATGACCACGGCATCGCGCAGGCTCGTGCGGCCGGCGAACTGTTTGCCAAACACGGCGTCAGCTTCGATCGCGTCATCACCAGCGGCCTCACGCGCACCGTACAGACGGCCCGCCATGTGCTGGCGTCGATCGGTCACAGCGGCCCGATTGAGCAACGCCACGGCCTTCAGGAAATCCGCGGCGGGCGCCTCGCCTCGATCGCTGAGCGGGATTTGTTGCAGTCCTTCACCGCGGTGACCGACGGCGTGGTGCGCGAGGACGTGCAATTCCTTGGTGGCGAAACGGTCGGCGGCATGCTCGACCGCGTCCTGCCGGAAATCGATGCGCTGCGTGCGGAGGCCGGCTGGCATACCCTGCTCCTGGTCCTGCACGGCGCCGTCAATCGCGCCATTCTTTCCTACCTGCTGACCGGCCGGCGGCAACTGCTGGGCGCTTTCGAGCAAAGCCCCGCCTGCATCAATGTGGTCGATATCGGCGAGGCGCGCCTCGACGTGGTGCTGCGCATGGTGAACCTTTCTCCGCTCGACTGGCTGCAGCCGGGGGACCGCCGCACGACCATGGAAACGTTGTTCGATCAGTATGCAAAATACCGCCGCAAGCAGGGAGAACAGGCGAATGCCTGACCAGGGCTTCGAACACTTCTCCGGCACCATGCCGGTGTCATCGCGCCAGCAGTTTGATGCCGGCGCGCTGGCGGCGTGGATGTCGGCGCAGGTGGACGGCTTCGAAGGCCCGCTCAGGATCGAGCAATTCAAGGGCGGCCAATCCAATCCCACCTTCAAGCTCATCACGCCGGCCGCGAACTATGTCATGCGCTCCAAGCCGGGGCCGGCGGCGAAGCTGCTGCCGTCCGCTCATGCGATTGAGCGAGAATTCAAGGTGATGGCGGCGCTGGGGAATACGAATATTCGCACCGCCGTGCCGGTCGCGAAAATGCACGCCCTGTGCGAAGACGAGTCGGTCATTGGCCGCGCTTTCTTCATCATGGAGTGCGTCGACGGCCGCGTGCTGTGGGATCCGGCCCTGCCGGGCATGACATCGTCCGGGCGGGCAGCCATCTTCGATGAAATGAACAATGTCATCGCCCGCCTTCACCAGGTCGATTACACCAGCATCGGCCTGGGCGATTTCGGCAGGCCGGGCAATTATTTTGAACGCCAGATTGGCCGCTGGACCAAGCAGTATCGCGCCTCGGAAACCGAAAACATCGAGGCGATGGACCGGCTCATCGACTGGCTTCCGCAACACATACCGCCGGGCGAAGAGACCTCGATCGTCCACGGCGACTATCGTCTCGACAATCTGATCTTTCACCCAACCGAACCGCGCATCCTCGCCATCCTCGATTGGGAATTGTCCACCCTCGGCCATCCGCTGGCGGATTTCGCTTACCACTGCATGGCCTGGCATGTGCCGCCGAGTGCGTTTCGCGGATTGGCGGGATTGAATCTCGCGGAGCTGGGCATTCCCGATTTCAAGTCATATGTCGACGCCTATTGCCGTCGCACCGGCCGCACCGGGATCGAAAACTTCGAGTACTACCTCGCCTATAACCTGTTCCGCATGGCCGGCATCCTGCAGGGCATCATGAAACGGGTGGTGGATGGCACGGCGGCCTCCGGGCAGGCGGTGGCGATGGGCAAGGCGGCGCGGCCAATGGCCGAGCTGGGCTGGAAGGTGGCGCAACGAATCATTTCGAAATAGATCTTTGCCACAGATGAACACAGATAAACACAGATATTTCCATCGCGGCTCGCCCGCCACCCCCGAACATCTGCGTTCATCTGTGTTCATCTGTGGCTACTTCTTTCATTCCGCATAGGCAAACATGGACTTCAGCTACTCCCCCAAAGTCATCGACCTGCAGCAGCGCTTGAACGCGTTCTTCGCCGAGCACATCACTCCCAACGAACATCGCTTTCACCAGGACGTCGAGGCCAATACCCGAGCCGGCCAACGCTGGACACCGACTGCGATCATCGAAGAACTGAAACCCAAGGCAAGGGCGGCCGGCCTGTGGAACCTGTTCATGCCGCAACCCAGTCTCGGCGCGGGCCTGACCAATCTCGAATACGCGCCGCTGGCCGAGATCACCGGCCGCGTGCATTGGGCGCCGGAAGTATTCAATTGCTCCGCGCCCGATACCGGCAACATGGAGGTATTTGCCACCTACGGCACGTCGCAACAGCAGGCGCGCTGGTTGACACCGCTTCTCGCCGGCGAGATTCGCTCGGCCTTCGCCATGACCGAACCGGGCGTGGCTTCGTCGGATGCGACCAACATCGAAACCCGCATCGCCCGCGATGGCGATGATTACGTCGTCCATGGCCGTAAATGGTGGATCTCCGGCGCCGGCGACCCTCGCTGCAAGATCTATATCGTGATGGGCAAGACCGATCCGGAAGCCGCGAAGCATGCGCAGCAGTCGATGATCCTGGTGCCGGCCGACACGCCCGGCATTACCGTGGAGCGGCCACTGCCGGTATTCGGCTACGATGACGCCCCACACGGCCATTGCGAAATCACTTTCGACAATGTGCGGGTGCCAAAGGACAACATCCTGCTGGGAGAAGGCCGCGGCTTCGAAATTGCCCAGGGCCGCCTGGGACCGGGCCGTATTCACCATTGCATGCGAGTGATCGGCCTGGCGGAACGCGCCCTCGAACTGATGTGCCGGCGCCTGTCGTCGCGAGTTGCTTTCGGCAAACCTATTGCCGCGCAGTCAGTCTGGCACGAGCGCATCGCCGAATCGCGCTGCCTGATCGACCAGGCGCGGCTGTTGACACTGAAGGCGGCGTACATGATGGATACGGTGGGCAACAAGGCCGCGCGTACCGAGATCGCCATGATCAAGGTGGTCGCGCCGAATGCCGCGCTGCAGGTCATCGACTGGGCGATTCAGGCGCACGGCGGCGCCGGGATGTCCGACGATTTCCCGCTGGCGTATGCGTATACCGCGGCGCGCGCACTGCGATTTGCCGATGGCCCGGACGAAGTGCACCGCGCCGCGTTGGCAAAATGGGAACTGGGAAAATATTTGCCGCGGAAATGAGTGAGGTGCCGTCAAGCGCGGTTACGCTTAAAATGATTTGAAACGGTTATTCGTCACTGCGATTTCAAACGGTGACGAAGCCCAACCCGAGGAGGAAATTGCTATGGCGCCAATCAAACCCGCTGATCGTCCGTGGCTGCAGCACTATCCGCCGGGCGTTGCCCACGAAATCGAGTCAAATCGCTATTCCTCGCTGCCGGCGATGGCCGAAGAGGCCTTCGCGAAATTCGCCGATCGCGCTGCCTATACGTGCATGGACAAGACGATCACCTATCGCGAGGTCGATTCAATGTCGCAGGCGCTCGGCGCGTGGCTGCAATCGCGCGGCCTGCCGCGTGGTGCCCGCGTGGCGCTGATGATGCCCAATGTGCTGCAGTACCCGGTGGCCATTCTCGCCGTGCTGCGCGCCGGCTTCGTTGTCGCCAATGTCAATCCGCTGTACACGCCACGCGAACTCGAACATCAGCTCAATGACTGCGGCGCCGAGGCGATCATCATCCTCGAGAATTTCGCGCCGACGCTGGAAGCGGTCATCGGCCACACCAAGATCAAGACCGTGGTGCTCGCCGCGGTCGGTGATCTGCTCGGTTTCCCCAAGGGACTGATCACCAACTTCGTCGTTCGCCGCATCAAGAAGGCCGTGCCCGCCTTCAACCTGACCGGCGCGTTTCGTTTCAACGACACCCTCAACGCCGGCCGCGGCATGAAGCTGGCCAAGCCTGAACTGGGGCCGGAAGACATTGCCTTCCTGCAGTACACAGGCGGCACCACCGGTGTCGCGAAGGGTGCGATCCTGGTTCACGCCAACATCACCGACAATTCGCTCATCGCGGAGGAATGGCTGCAGCCGGCCATGAAGGATACCTCCAAGGGCCCGCCGCCGGATCCGCTGGTATTCGTGGCAGCCCTGCCGATGTACCACATCTTCTGCCTGGTCAGCATCATGTGGCTGGCGATCAAGCTGGGCGGCCACACCATCCTGATTCCCAATCCGCGCGACATCGACGGACTGGTCGAGGTGCTGCGAAAACACCGCTTCAATGTCCTGCCGGCGGTCAATACGCTATTCAATGCGATGGTCAATCACGCTGGCTTCCAGACACTGGACTTTTCCAGCCTGCGCATTTCAAATGGCGGCGGCATGGCGGTGCAGCGAGCGGTCGCTGAAAAGTGGCTTGCGCTGACCAAAACGCCGATTATCGAGGGCTACGGGCTGACCGAAAGCTCCTCCGGCGCCACCTGCAACCCGATCATGAGTACGGAATATACCGGCGACGTCGGCATGCCCATGCCCTCCACCGAGGTGTCGATTCGCGACGACGATGAAAACCCGGTCACAGACGGGCAGCCTGGTGAAATCTGCCTGCGCGGCCCGCAAATGATGCGCGGTTACTGGCAGCGTCCCGACGAGACCGCGAAGGTCATGACCAAGGATGGCTTTTTCAAATCCGGCGACATCGGCGTGATGCTGCCGACCGGCCACATCAAGATCGTCGACCGCAAGAAGGACATGATTCTGGTGTCCGGCTTCAACGTCTATCCGAACGAAATCGAGGATGTTGTGGCCTCCTGCCCCGGTGTGCTGGAATGCGCGGCCATCGGCATTGACGACGAGAAATCCGGCGAGGCCGTGAAACTGTTCGTGGTGAAAAATGATCCGGCCCTGACGGCCGGGCAGATCATCGACTACTGCCGCAAAAACCTGACCGGCTACAAGATTCCCAAAGCCGTCGTGTTCCGCGATTCACTGCCCAAGACCAATGTCGGAAAAATCTTGCGTCGGGAACTGCGCGACCTCGACAAAGCGAAAGGGTAATTGGGGTCAGACACCCATGGCACTCGGTTAAGCACGTGACGCTCCGGAAATCGGGTTGTAGGATGGGTGGAGCGTAGCGATACCCATCATGTCCACTTGCAAGCACGATGGGTATCGCTACGCTCCACCCATCCTACGAAACTGGCGCTACGGCCTTAGCCGAGTGCCATGGAGCTCAGACACAAATATTCGTGTCTACGCTTATTTAACACAGAAGGAAACTGCCCCGAACGCCGCGCCAGTGCTTGAGGTTGAGCGGGGGTTTCGATCCGCATGCCGGTCGTATGAAAGGCCCGCGAGACGGCTGCCCCCTGCATGGGGCAGCGCGGCCTGCAAGGTTGTCAATCCCCCCGTGGCCGCCGACGTCGAACGCGGCGGGCGCCACAATCAGGCACCAGCCACCGTGCTGGCCGAGAAGATCCTTGAGCGACCGGCTTGCTTGGCGCGCAGCAGGCGCTTGTCGGCATTGACGGTCAGGTCGGGAACATTGATGCCGTCCTCGGGATAGACCGCGATACCGGCTGAAAACGTCAGCCCGGCCAGCCGCGCACCATCCTGGTCGAACTCCAGCGCGCGGAACTTTTCCAGCAGCAACGACAACCGCTGCAACGCCGCGTCCGGGCCGCAGCCGATCAGCGCCATGCAGAATTCCTCGCCGCCGAACCGGCCGACGATGTCCGACCCGCGCAGCCCTTCGCGCGCCAGTTGCGCGAAACCCGCCAGCACCTTGTCGCCCATGATGTGGCCGTTGACATCGTTCACATTCTTGAAATGGTCCAGGTCTACCATCACGATGGCGAACGGCGTTGCCGATTGCTGGCTGAGCAGCAGCAGGCTCGGCAGCGCATCATCGAGATAGCGCCGGTTGAAAATGCCGGTCAGCGCGTCGTGACTGGCCTGGTCACGCAGCTTTTCCGCCTCGGACATGGCCGCATCAATCTGGTCGCGCAACTTGAGATTGATCACCTGCAGTTCGCGCCGCTCCCGGGTCTCGCGTACCAGGTCCGAATTGACGCGGCTGATTTCCTGCCGCACTTGCATCGCGAAACGCCGCACGCGGTTGACCACGGTCAGGCTGTGCTGGTACTGGCCGGATGACTTGCGCTGGACGGCGAACGCCTCGGCCATGCGACCGGCACGCGCCAGCGAATCGGCATATTCATCGAAGAATTCGGCGCGATCATTGAATCGCAGCGCCGAGACTTCCGGCAGCATCCGGTCGACGATGGAAAATTCCTTGCATGCGCTGCCGAGGTGGCCGCGACGACTGGCAATGACGCCTTCGATATAGTGGACCTTGACGAGGTCGAGCCCCGATGCACCCTGCCCGGCCAGCATCGTGCGGGCGATATTGAGGTGGCGCTCGGCATTGGCGAGGTCCGACCGCCTGAGGAACAATTCGGCCGCGTTGAAGTGGGCGAACTGCTGGCCGCCGATCATCGCCGCATCTTCGGCCAGCACCGCCTCAATCAATCCGAGCGCCTCATCCAGCCTGCCGAGGCGCCGCAACGCCACGGCACGGTTGTTACGCAGCGCCTTGGCCAGTACCGCGCTGCCAGCGCGCTCGGCGCTGGCGATGGCGGACTCGAGCAGGTTGTCTGCCTCCTCCGGATCCTTGGCTGCCATCAAAGCGACGCCCAGCGGCAGCGCCGCTGCCGCGTATTCCGGCGACAGGTCCAGTTGCTGCGCCAGATGCAAGGCGGCGTAGCCGAAGCGCATGCCCTCTTCCAGGCGCCCTTGATAGACGTAGCAGGTGGAAAGGCCAAAGCACAGGTAGAAGTTGTCGGCATCCAGCATGTTCAGGTCGAACCGGCCGATCAACGCCTCGAACTCCTTGAGCGCCTGCGGCCACCGATGTTCGCGCATCGCGATGGCGGCGGGCGCCAGTTCGGCGAGCCGCGCGCCGCGCTCGTCGCCGGTGGCGGAGAAAATATTCGCGGCGCAGGCAAAATCAGCGCGCATTTTTTCCACATCCGGCAATTTGTCCATCGAACGGCACTGCGCCAGCGCACGCGAGAGGTATGCCCAGCCGCATTCACGCGATGCCTTCGTCGCGCTGCCGGCGATCACTTCGCTTGCCTCCATGATCGCTTCCGCCGGCTTCGACAGGTAATGCCGCCATGCCTGCTCCGCGCGCCAGCGCAACGGAGCAACAGGCGTCACGTGGGGCAATGAAACCAATGCGGCATTGGGATGTGAATTCATCGAGGCAATCTGCTTTGGCGTGCGTGAAGGTGAGCAAATTCATTGCCCGGCCACGCTTCATTTCGCGGCCGGCGGCAGGCAAGCGGACACGGTCCCGCCGTTATTTGGATCAGCCTAACACGCGGCACCGTACAACAAAATCGGCCAATTTATAACAATTGCTGCAAGGTTTTGCGCGCCGGGAGAAGGGCGCGGACCCGATGGTAAAATTTGCCACTTTCAGTCCAAAGCTGCGCGTCACATGGACGGCAACTTCAATGGCGCCAGCCCGCTCCCGCCGAGCTTCATTCACATTCCGACTCTTCACACCATTTAACCTCGCACCGAATCCATGACCGCATCCTTCGAGTCCACTTTCAAACGCATCGTTCCGGCAGTCGATTTCTGTTCCCTGCGTTTTGTTGAAGAAACCACCGAGCAATTGACTGTTCGCCAGAACGTCACCGAGCCTCCCCAGTCTTCCAGCGATCGCGGCGCGATGATTACCGTTTTCGACAAAGGCGGCTACGGCTACGCAGCAACCAGCGATATTTCCGAATCCGGCTTGCGCACCGCCGCGGCGCGCGCCCACGAGTGGGCGCGCCTCACGGCCGGCCGCAGCGTGATCGATTATTCCGGCCTGGCCATGCCGGCAGCGTCGGGACACTATCGCACCCGCATGCAGCAACCGGCCATGGCCGGCAAACGCGAGAAATTCGACCTGCTCAAGACGGAGTCGGCACAATGCAAGATCGACGACCGTATCGTCGACTGGTCGGCAAGCTTCTGGACCACCCATACGAAACAGCTTTATGTCACCGCCGATGGGGCAATGGTCGAACAGGAGTTCGATTTCATGGTGCCGTCCCTGTCCGTAACCGCCTTTGACCAGGGCGAAGCACAGACCCGCTCCTTTGGCGGCCGCTACAATGGTTTTTGCCAGCAAGGCGGCGCGGAGATCCTCGCCCGCTCCGGCTTTCCCGGATCCGGCAAACGCACCGCCGAAGAGGCACTGGCGTTGTTGACCGCGCCCAACTGCCCGTCCGGCCGGATGGATGTCATCCTCATGCCCGACCAGATGATGCTGCAGATCCACGAATCCATCGGCCATCCGCTGGAACTCGACCGCATCCTCGGCGACGAACGCAATTATGCGGGCACCAGTTTTGTCACGCTTGATATGTTCGGCGCCTATCAATACGGCTCGTCGCTGCTCAATGTGAGCTACGACCCGACCATGGCCGAACAGTTTGCCAGCTTCTCCTTCGACGATGACGGCGAAGAAGCGCGCAAGGCGCTGATTATCGAAAACGGCATCCTGCAGCGCCCCTTGGGCGGCGGCATTTCGCGGGCACGCGCACGCCAGGCCGGATTCGAAGTTCGCGGCGTCGCCAATGCCCGCGCCTGCTCATGGAACCGCGCGCCGATCGACCGCATGGCCAATCTCAACATCGAACCCGGCAACAGCTCGCTCGACGATATGATCGCCTCCATCGAGCGCGGTGTGCTGATGCGCACCAATGTCTCCTGGTCCATCGACGACTCGCGCAACAAGTTCCAGTTCGGCTGCGAGATTGGCCAGGTGATCGAAAACGGAAAGCTCGGCCACGTCGTCAAGAATCCCAACTACCGCGGCATCTCCGCGACGTTCTGGCGCTCCCTGGCCATGGTAGGCAACGCCGGGACCCAGGAAGTCATGGGAACGCCGTTTTGCGGCAAAGGCGAGCCCAACCAGGTCATTCGCGTCGGGCACGCGAGCCCCGCCTGTAAATTCGCCGACATCGATGTGTTCGGCGCTGAAGCCTGATACTTCCACGGATTATGCAAACCTACTTCTACCAACTCGCCGATTTCATCGGTACCCGGATTCAAGGCACTGAGGCTTTCCTCGCGAGTCTCGCCGCGGAGGAATCCAATTTCGTGCGATTCAATCAAGGCCTTGTCCGGCAGGCCGGCTCGGTCAGGCAAATCGGCTTGACGCTGTCGCTGATTGACCGGCAGCGTCGCGCCGAATCGCGCCTGACGCTGTCCGGACAACGGGAAAACGATGAGGTGCAGGTGACTTCCGCCCTGGCATCGCTGCGGCGCGACCTGGGCGACCTGCCGGAAGATCCCTACCTGCTTTACAACCAGGTGCCGCAGTCGAGTGAACGGGTCGGCGAATCGAGTCTCGCCACCGATGCCGGCATGCTGGAACAGGTCATGACCCAGGGCGAAGGCAAGGACCTGGTGGGCCTCTACGCCGCCGGCGCCATTTACAAGGGCTTTGCCAATTCGTTTGGGCAGCGCAACTGGCACCGCGTCGATAACTTCAATCTTGAGTGGTGCCTTTACCACACCGCCGACAAGGCCGTGAAGAACAGCTATGCCGGCACCCACTGGGACGCCGCCGAGTTCACCCGCAAGATGGCCGCGAGCAGCGAACAGCTGGCGATCCTCAAGCGGCCGCCCAAGCAACTGGCGCCCGGGCAGTACCGCGCCTATCTCGCGCCGTCGGCAATGAACGAAATTCTGGAATTGCTGAGCTGGGAATCGTTCGGCATCAAGGCGCAGCGTAACAAGCAGAGCCCGCTCCTGAAACTCGAGGACGGCTCGGCTGCGCTGCACGCGGGTGTGCATTTGCAGGAAAACAGCCGTGACGGCGTCGCGCCCGGCTTTCAGGCGGATGGCTTCATCAAGGCTTCCTCGGTCAAGCTGATTGACGGCGGCAAGCACGCCGGCGCGCTGGTCAGTCCGCGTTCGGCGCGAGAGTTTTCCATCGACACCAATGGCGCCAACAGTGCGGAAGCACCGGAAGCGCTGGACATGGCCGCCGGCCACCTGCATCGCGATGACGTGCTGAAAACCCTCGGCACCGGGATCCTCATCGGCAATCTGCACTATCTGAATTACTCCGACCGCCGCGCCTGCCGCATGACCGGCATGACCCGTTTCGCCACTTTCTGGGTCGAAAAGGGCGAGATCATCGCGCCGCTCAATGTCATGCGTTTCGACGACTCAGCGTATCGTGTCCTCGGCGAAAACCTGCTGGCGCTCACGGCGGAACGCGATTTGATACTGGATTCCAGTAGCTATGGTGAACGCTCGACCGGCTCCGCACGATTGCCGGGTGGATTGGTCAAAGACTTCGCGCTAACCTTATAGCGTCATGCGGAAAGCTTGACGCAGGCGATCAGTTTATATAAGCTAATTTCATTATAAAACAAATACTTTCAGGATGAATTTAAGAAAACACCTGAATATCAATGTGGTCGTTGTCGCCACCGGCATTGCGCTTGCGGTCGGCGCAGCGCCACGCGTTGAGGCTGAAAACGCGCCAGAAAATCCCGCCGGCACTCATCCGACGGCGGTACGCGTCGTCGAATCCGCGCCGCCGACCGCCGGGGCCGAATTGCTGCCCGGCAAGCCGGTCAATGATGCCGATCTCTGGCAACGCGTGCGCCGCGGCTTTGCGCTGGGTGAACTGGACACGCCGCTGGTGCAGGACCACGAACAGTGGTACTCCACCCGCCCGGAATACATCCAGCGCTTTGTCGATCGCGGCTCCAAATACCTCTACCACGTGGTCGAAGAAGTCGAGCGCCGAGGCATGCCGACCGAGGTTGCGCTCCTGCCGATCATCGAAAGCGCCTTCAATCCCCAGGCCTACTCGCGCGCCAAGGCGGCCGGCATGTGGCAATTCATTCCCAGCACCGGCAAGAATTTCGGCCTCAAGCAGGACTGGATGACCGACAACCGCCGCGACGTGCTGCTGTCCACCCATGCGGCGCTGGATTACCTGCAGTTGCTCCACCGCATGTTCAATTCCTGGGAACTCGCCTTCGCGGCGTACAACTGTGGCGAGGGCTGCGTGGGGCGCGCGATCCAGAAAAACGTTCGCAAAGGATTGCCCACCGACTTCCTCAGCCTCAGCTTGCCGCCCGAGACGCGCAACTACGTGCCGAAGCTGATTGCCGTAAAAAATATCGTGCTTGCGCCCGGCAGCTATGGCATTGAACTCGAGGCAATGGAAAACCGTCCCTATTTCAGCAAGGTCGCCGCGCCGGCGAAGATCGACGTCAAACTCGCGGCCCGCCTGGCCGAGATGCCGGAAGATGAATTCGCTGCGCTGAATCCGGCATTCAACCGTCCGGTGGCATCTTCGGGCACGGGATACTTCCTGGTGCCCGCCGACAAGGCGGACACCTTTCGAGAAAACATGGAACTCTACCGCTCACTCGACGGACCGATGGTGTCGTGGCAGACCGCGACCGCGAAGCGCGGTGAATCGGTCGATGCGGTGGCCCGGCGTTACGGCCTGACCGCGTCGTACCTTCGCGCGACCAACAATTCACTTCCAGAAAAAAAGGGCAAGTTCACCCAGCCGGCGTCGTTCATGGTGCCGATGCACAAAGAGGCGAAGATCATTTCCGCGACGCTGGACAAGAAGTCAGCGATGAAATCGTCGCCGGCGCCGGCGGAAGCACGGCCTGGCGATACCCAACCAATGCCCGCAGTGCCTTCGGTGCCTGTCGCACTCGCCAAAGCGGAAACTCGCGAACCGACGGCCGATCCGCAGCCGCCGGCAAGTTCCCCGCCTCCGCCCGCACGCGTGGTGCCGGTGTTGGTCGCGGCGGTGCCTGCCAACATCGAGCCGGTCCCGACAAGTTACAAAGTGCAGTCCGGCGATACCCTGTTTTCAATTTCCCGTCGATTTGGCATGACGGTCGATGACGTGAAAGCACAAAATGGCTTGCCGGGCAATTCCCTGCAGGTCGGCCAGACCTTGAAATTCAATGACCGCACCGCGGTCGCCAACGCCGGCGAGGCCGGCAAGGACGCGCTGCTGCGCGTGAGTGCGCCGGCCAAGGTTCATGCCAAACCGGCCGCGCCACGCACCTATATCGTGCGCGCCGGCGACAGCCTGTTTGCCATCGCCGTCAAATTTGGTATTGAACTTGATGACCTCCTGCGCTGGAACAAGCTCACAGGGCAAACCGTGATTCAGCCCGGGCTGAAGATTCGCATCGCGGCCTAGCTGCCTGACCGCATGGTTTCCCGCGCCGGTAAGCGGGATAATGATTGCCGATGCCATCCACGTACCATTTCGCAACTGCCGCAAAGCAAGGAATCCCGATGACGACTTCTCTGGTAGTGACCCTCGTCGGCCCGGATCGTCCCGGCCTCGTCAGCGCTCTTTCCGACAAAGCCGTCGAATTCGGCGCCAACTGGGCCGACAGCGTAATGTCCAATTTTGCCGGGCAGTTCGCCGGCATCGTGCAGCTTGAGGTCCAGGCCGATAAGTGCGATGCGCTGATCGCCGCGCTGCAGTCGCTCGAGTCGCCGCAGATGCGCATCAGCGTCACTCGCGGCAGCGAGGGCAAGCCGGCCGCCATGCGACGCCTCAAGCTCGATCTCGTCGGCCAGGACCGGCCGGGCATCATCCACAGCATTTCCAGCCAGCTGGCCAAACGCCAGATCAGCATTGAAAAACTGGAAACGCATGTCGCCAGCGGCGCCATGTCGGGCGAGCAGATGTTTCAGATGCGGGCGCAGCTGCGGGTGCCGGCAGCGCTGGATTACGATGAATTGCGCAGTGGACTTGAGGGTCTTGCCAATGAACTGATGGTGGATATTTCGTTCGACGACGCCAGCCAATAGCCGGATCTACCGTAACTTATTCGATCTGGCTGCGCCGTATCAGCGGAATTCAACTGTCAACTTTTCTTACATTTCGATCGCAGCTCAGCGGCAGGAGAAATATAAGTAACTGATATTAATCACTTTCATAAAGTGGCACGCTTTTCGCTTCTACATTGGTGCTGACAATTACCTACACCAAGGAGAAAGTGATGAACTCATTAAAGACTTTTCAAAAAGTTGGTGCGCTCGCCGTATTCGGCATTGCATCACTTGGCATTGGCCAGGCCGCCAGCGCAGCGGTGCTCAATTTCGACGCCCAACCGGAAGTCTATTTCGTTTCGCCAATTTACGAGGCGGGGTACACGCTCAACTCCATCGCTGACGGATTTGGCACAAATAATAACTCTCTGTGGCCCTCCAATGGCACCAGGCATCTCATGTCGTGGACAAATAATAGTTCAACCTCAGGATTCACCCTGACTGCGGACGACAATGCGGCCTTCACGGTGGATTCCTTTCAATTTGGAAGTGGCTACATTGGTCAATATGACGCTGTCACCTCGTTGATCGTGACGCTAAGCGGCGGCAATGGCCCATTTAGCCAAACCTTTACGAGCGGTGTTGATTTCCTGAACTTTGGTCCAGGGCTTACGTTGCTCACGATGGCGGGTGGACATACCGCAACGCAATATACGTTTTCAGCATTCGGTGGCCATAACCGCGCTCAATTCGACAACATCTCGATCAATACTACCAACGTTCCGGAACCCGGTTCCCTTTCGCTGATGGCCTTGGGCTTGATGATTACCGGATTCGCTCCCGGCGTAAGAGCAGGCAAATTGACCACATAAGGTTGACCATACATTATTGTGGCACTGACATTGCTAATGTTGATCACAAATGTGCCGTTTTCTGTCATAAGCGGTATTTCGCCCATGTA